>JADGPV010000204.1 GCA_017882245.1 Bacteroidales bacterium
AAACTGCAGTTCCTTATCCCGAAAGGATTTGCACACGGCTTCTCCGTACTCAGCGAGAGAGCAATCGTCCTTTATAAATGCGATAACAATTACTCCGTGACACATGAACGAGGTATCAACGTGATGGATGCATCACTTAACATCGACTGGATGATTGACAAGGGAAAAGAGATCATCAGTCCTAAAGATTTAAAACAGCCTCTACTTAAAGATATCGCAACAAATTTTACTTTTAAGAGATGACGACCATACTTGTCACCGGGGCATCCGGCCAGCTTGGCAGTGAGATCAGGGAACGGGCAGGCCGTTTCAGCGGATACAATTTTGTCTTTACCGATATTGATAAACTGGATATAACTGACGCCAGGTCAACCGCATCCTTTATAACAGAGCTTTCGCCTTCATGGATAATCAACTGTGCTGCTTACACTGCCGTAGATAAGGCCGAAGATGAGGAAGACAAGGCCACGCTCATTAACGGCAAGGGAGTTGAGAACATCGTCAGCGCCCTTACCGGGTCCGACTGCAGGCTGATACATATATCAACCGATTATATCTTTGACGGGAACTCTCCCGTTCCATACTCGGAGAATGATACTCCTTCACCTGCCTCAGCCTACGGGCGCAGTAAGCTTGCCGGAGAAAAAGCGGCTATCTGCTGGCCTCAGACGATGATCATTCGCACATCATGGCTCTATTCTTCATATGGCAATAACTTTGTAAAGACCATACTTGGTAAGGCAGGTTCATCTCAGAGCATCAATGTGGTCTTTGACCAGGCCGGCTCACCAACCTATGCCGCTGACCTCGCCTCCGCGATACTTGAAATCATCAGCGGCATAATTCAGAACAGGCATAATTTTATCCCGGGTATTTTTAATTACTCCAATGAAGGGGTTTGCAGCTGGTATGATATTGCCAATGAGATAGTTATCTCTGCAGGCTCAGAATGCAAAGTTATTCCTGTAAGAAGCTCTGCATACCCCTCAAAGGTTAAAAGACCGGCGTACAGCGCGCTGGACAAAACCAGGATAAAGGAAAATTACAGCCTGACAATTCCGCACTGGCGAGCCAGTCTTAATAATTGCATATCAAAAATCAACGGGACATGATCAATATTGACGACATCAGGAAAAAAGCCGCATCATGGCTGGGTAAAGAATTTGACGAGCCAACCCGCATGGAAGTGCAGCAAATGATTGATCATGACGAGAAGACCCTCATCGATGCTTTCTACCAGGATCTTGAATTTGGCACCGGAGGACTTCGCGGCATAATGGGCGCCGGCACCAACAGGATGAACCGCTATACCCTGGGCATGGCTACACAGGGACTCTCCAACTATCTTAAAAAACATGCCGCCAACCCTTCATCGATAAAAGTGGCAATAGCGTATGACAGTCGTAATAACAGCAGCTACTTCGCAAAAGTGGCAGCTGATATTTTTACGGCTAACGGTTTCACTGCATGCCTGTTTGAATCTCTCAGGCCAACCCCGGTGCTCTCCTTCGCCATCAGGCTTCATCATTGTGATGCAGGTGTCATCATCACTGCCTCTCATAACCCCAAGGAGTACAATGGCTACAAGGTTTCATGGAACGACGGCGGACAGGTAGTATCGCCTCATGACAAAGGTATTATCGATGAAGTGAGGAAGATTAAATCTGTCTCTGAGATAGCTTTAGGAGGCGATCCTTCAAAGATCGTAATGCTGGGCGCTGAGACCGATAATAAATTTATGGCTGAGGTAAAGAAACTTAGCATCAACAGCGAAATAATCCGGAGGAACGCTGATATGGGTATCGTCTATACTCCCCTGCACGGCACGGGTTATAAGATGGTTCCTGAGGCGCTGGCCATGTACGGTTTCACCAATGTGCATACTGTAAAAGAACAGTGTATAACCGACGGTAACTTTCCCACACTGCGTTCGCCAAATCCCGAAGAGCCGGATGCTCTTGCCATGGCCATTTCACTGGCCCGTGAGAAAAACGCTGACCTTGTGATGGCAACGGACCCTGATGCCGACCGCCTGGGCATCGCCGTCAGAAAACCGTCAGGTGAGTTCGTACTCCTGAACGGAAACCAGACCGGAGTGCTCCTGACATGGTATATAATTTCTCAGAAGAAACAAAGGAATGAACTGAAAGGCAATGAATACATCATCTCTACCATCGTTACAACAGATCTGATGAACCGCATCGCTGAGAAGAACGGTGTGAAATGCTATGATGTGCTCACTGGCTTTAAGTTCTTCGCGGAGTTGATGCGCGACCTCGAACGAAAAGAGAAATTCATCGGTGGCGGGGAAGAGAGCTTTGGCTACCTCGCAGGCGATTTCGTAAGGGATAAAGACGCTATTTCGGCATGTGCTCTCGTTGCTGAGACTGCTGCCTGGGCCCGTGACCACGGAAAATCGCTATGGGAGCTCCTGCTCGATATTTATGCTGAATACGGCCTCTACAGGGAGAAACTGGTCAATGTGGTTAGAAAAGGAGCTGAGGAAGCTACTGAGATAAAGAAGATGATGGAGGGGTATCGTAATAATCCGCCTGTCGTCATCAGCGGAAGTAAAGTAGTAAGGATAGATGATTATATTACCCTTGTTTCACTCGATATCGCAACAGGAAAGAAGAAGCCCCTCATACTGCAGAAATCTGATGTATTGCAGTTCTTCCTTGCTGACGGAACGAAGATTTCAGTACGGCCTTCGGGTACAGAACCCAAGATCAAGTTCTATTTCAGTGCCAATACAAAACTGAAGGACACATCAGAGTTTGAATCAGCCTGGAAGTCACTTGACGAAAGGATCGATGCGATCATAAGAGACATGAAGCTTTGACAGAGGTTGTCAGTTTTCTGTTGTCCGTTATCCGTTGTGGTCTACAAAGGTAACCCACTAGTGCCTATTGCCTATTGCCTATTCTCCAATAATCTTCACCAGCACCCTCTTTCGTCTCATGCCGTCATACTCTCCGTAGAAGATCTGCTCCCATGGGCCGAAATCTAATCTGCCGTCCGTGACGGCGGCCACAACCTCGCGGCCCATCAGCTGACGTTTCATATGAGCGTCTGCATTATCTTCAAATCCGTTATGACGGTACTGAGAGTGCGGTTTTTCAGGAGCCAGCTTCTCAAGCCACACATCAAAGTCCTGATGCAGCCCGCTTTCATCATCATTGATAAAGACTGATGCTGTTATATGCATCGCATTTACCAATATGATCCCTTCTCTTATGCCGCTTTCAGCAAGACACTGTTCGACCTGCCGCGTAATATTGATGTAGTCCCTGCGGTGCGCAGTCTCCATCCATAACTCTTTTCTGTACGATTTCATGATATTTAGTCTGAAGGTTTATTGATTAATTTGTCATTGGCTGTTAATTAATGCAAATTTGAAACAAGATTATTGAATATCACCTGAATGTTGCTGAAAAAACAATTCCTGACAGGCCTGATGGGTCTTCTGTTGTTTAATATCCAGACACTTACAGCTCAGTATGAACGGATTCCGTATGCGGACGGATTAAAAAACTCATATTTCGGAGCGGATGCCGGATATATAGATTATCTGCCGGGGCCGATTTCAGCAGAAAAGTCAGAGAGAGATTCCATCAGCAGAATTATTTTCCCCAGGCACTTTATTATGGCTGGTTACTGCACCAATGTGCTGGGTTATGGGGTCAATGATTTTGTGGCAAATGACTATTTCTCCATTTTCTGGGGTGGCACTGTAAAAGTCAGACAAGGATTTATACTGAGTTATCAGCGCAATGTCTTTCACGGCAGGAAAGTTTTTGCATTCGACCTGAGTGCAAATACAGGTTTCTGGGAAACCAGAGACCGGAAAGAGTGGTTTTTCACGGTCTCTCTGAATCCGGTATTCAAGCTTTATGCTTTGCACTCGAAGTCTTTCGACCTGTTTTTTGAATATTCCCTGGCAGGTCCGACCTTCATTTCAAAAACTGTTCTTGATGATATTAATACCGGGAAGAAATTTACCTTCCATGATTTCATGGGTATTGGCACATTTGCCGGACAACGGAAAAAACTTTATGCGTGTATCCGGATCGCCCATTTTTCAAATGGTGACCTTTTTAAGCATAATGCCGGAGTGATGGTTCCATTGACCTTTAACCTGGGCTATGTATTAGATCTATAAATTCCCTGCCCCATGCCTCCCCTGTAATCTGGCTCCTCATTAAAAAAGCCCACAGGGCTTTTTATTAACGTTCGGCCCTCTATTGCCTGAACCATTTATCCGGAAAATTCACCAGATAAACCTTATCCGTTGCCCTCGTCAATGCCGTATAGAACCACCTCAGATAATCTATTGTCGGCTCCTGGCGACTGAATCCTCCCTGATCTATAAATACTCTCCCCCACTGTCCCCCCTGCGACTTATGGCAGGTTACAGCGTAGGCAAATTTGATCTGCAGTGCGTTGTAGTACGGGTCGTTGCGGGCTGCCTCAAACTGCTTCCGTTTTGATTTAATGCCCGGGTGATCAGCCAGAACGGCAAAGTACAACTCCCGCGATTTTTCGGGTGCGAGAGACGGAGTATCCATCATGAGCGTATCAAGCATAACCTTTGCCTCCAGTTCCTGCTCAGTATCACGGAACCAGAGTGTCATTGAGGCAAACCGCATGCCGTACATCTCCTCGTACTCCTTTATCCTGCGTACCTCTGCAATGTCCCCGTTGGCGATGAAAGAGGCTCCTTCTTCATCCTTCAGCCAGTAATAATTGTTCTTTACCACCATCACAATGTCACCCGTGCTTATCTCCTCCTCCCTGTAAAAGATACTGTTACGGATACCCTGATTATACCTGTTTGCCAGATGGTTTGAGTTGACAACTACTATAGCTCCGTCGGTACCGCATCTGTCATACGATTCGCTCAGTTTTTCAATAATATCGCTGCCATTCAGACGTTCAATATCATTGTAGGCTTCCAGGACCAGCTCCGGTACAGAGAGGTCGCCGTCGTTGACCTGCTGCCGCACAGCCGTGGCATTCATTAAAATACCTGACCCTTCGCTTTGTCTGATGACCTGGCGCAATTCAAAGCTCTCCAGCCCGAAGCCTGTCTCACGCAATACTTCCTGATCAAGAGCGGGACTGACCACTGATCCGACAGGCGGCAGCTGTGCGACATCACCCACAAGTATCAGTTTGCAGTTGGTGCCTGTATATACGTACTCAAGAAGATCTTCAAGGAGCTTGCCGCTGCCAAACACCGAAGCTTCTGATGACTCATCCGGGATCATGGATGACTCATCCACAATAAAATAAGTCTCTTTGTGAAGGTTACGGTCGAGCACAAACTTGCCCACGCCGTCAGTAGCCGATTTCTGCCGGTAGATCTTCCGATGTATGGTATAGGCTTCGTGACCGGTATATGACCTGAGAACCTTTGCAGCCCTCCCCGTAGGCGCCATCAGAACAAACTTCTGCCTCATAGTCGAAAGCGTGCTGACCAGTGAGGCAATAATGCTGGTCTTTCCTGTTCCGGCATATCCCGTCAGAAGAAAAATAACATCATTCGAATTGTTAATGACAAATTCTGCAAGCAGACGCATGCAGTCAGACTGATCCTGTGTGGGGATGTATCCGAGATTCTTCTCAAGAAGTGAATAGATATTCTCCTTTCTCATTTTAGATGTACACCCCTGATATCAGTCTGCTTTTTCTTAAATTTGCACAAAGTTACTCAACAATCTGTCAAAAAAGGCATGATGAAGGGCGAAGTGAAGATACCGGATAACAATTGCAGTAACCTTAAAAAGTAATGACACCATCGCAGACATATCCCCTGGAGCTCCTGGATGAGACTCTCGATATTAACGCAACTGAAAATTATGATCTGACACTTGAGTTGTCGGAAGAAGGAGTTTCAATCGCTCTTCTGGACCTCCTGCGTGGAAAATATGTCATGCTGAGACACTACCAGCACGAAAATAAGTCAGACGATATCAGGCTCTCATTATCCGAAATAGTTGATTCAGATGACTTCCTGAAAAAACGTTACAGGAAAGTTTTTATAATAACGCCGACTTTACTTTACACTCTTGTACCTGCACCCGTTTATGACCCGGCCCTGAAAGAGTCCTATTTCCGCTTTAACCATAATGCTGATGAAAAAGCCCTGTTCATTTCCAATACCCTGCCCTTCCCGGGTGCAGTAGTAATCTTCAGTCCCGGCAGTGATATCATGGAAATAGTTACCTCCAGATGGCGTGATATTACCCCCTGGCACCATACAAAACCTCTCCTTCAGCATGTCTTTACGGCATGCCGTTCATCAGAAGAACGTTACGTACACGTGCATTTCGAAAAGAGCTTTGTTACCGTTATCATTGCAGAAAAAAGAAGCCTCGTCTTCTGTAACAGCTTCACCTGCGCAGCGCTTGCCGATGCCGGTTACTTCATCTTTAGCGTTCTTGAAAAAAGAGGTGTTACAAAAGACGAGACGCTGAATATCAGCGGGACCCTGGAGCCTTACAGCGAAGGACATATCTCAATACTTAATTTTGCTGAGAATGTCAGGTTTTCGGCTCCGCTCATAAGGAAAAGTTTTAGCTATGTCATGAATGAGGTTCACCTGCACCGCTGGCTTAACCTTTTCACCGCTTCATCGTGCGAATAATAGGAGGCTCATTCAAAGGCAGGATAATAGATCCCCCGTCAAGCTTTAAAGCACGGCCTACTACTGACTTGGCCCGTGAAAGTCTGCTTAACATACTGAATAACAGGTATGATTTCTCAGCTGTCTCTCTCCTCGACCTCTTTGCCGGGACCGGAGCCATAAGCTACGAGTTTGCATCAAGAGGCACCGGAGAGATTGACATCGTGGAGACCGAACGCCGTTATTGTGAATTCATCGGCAATACTGTACACAAGCTGGGAATAAGCAATGCCCACGTGCACAGGATAGATGTCCGGGACTTCCTGAAGGTATGCCATAAGCAGTATGACATCATTTTTGCCGATCCGCCGTATGATATCACATGGCTTCGTGATCTGCCAGGTCTGGTGTTCAGATCAGGCGCTGTGAATGAAACAAGCCTCTTTATCCTTGAACATCCCAAAGCCTATGATTTCAGGGATGATCCGCATTTTTCAGAGCACAGGAATTACGGAAGCGTGAATTTCACCTTTTTTAGCTCGCCTGTTTAGGTTTTTGTCAATGCTGCAAGCACTCTTTCAGGAGTGAATGGTACCGCGAACAACCGTGCTCCGGTAGCGTCAAAGATTGCATTACCTACAGCGGCTCCTATTGCAATTATGGCAGGTTCACCTCCTCCCTGTGGTGCCTGGTCTTTCCTGTCAAGGATTACGCAATCAATCTTTGGCACCCACGAGAACCTGGGGATATTATAAGTGCTGAAATTCCTGTCAGAAATATTCCCCCCTTCAAATTTAAGCTCTTCTGAAAATGTATATCCAAGCGCCATGGTTATGCAGCCTTCCATCTGAATAAGTGCGCCCTGCGGATTGACGCAGAGACCCATATCCTGGCTACAGGCCACCCTGATAACGCTGACTTTCCCTGTGCTCCTGTCCACCTTCACTTCGACAATCTCTGCCACCCAGGTACCCGCATCGCTCCCGCAGGCTATTCCGATACCTCTTTCTGACGGGGTTTTCCCGGCGACATAGCCAAATTTCTCAGCTGCAGACTTAAGGCAGGCGATCATCTTTTCATCCTTCAGGTTCCTGAGCCTGAATTCAAGCGGATCAATACCAGCAGACGAAGCCATTATGTCTATCTGTGTCTCACGTGCAAAAGTGTTGGTATTATTGTTAGGAGCACGCCATGGCCCCGTGCCAAAAGGATGAACAGGATAGACAGACTTGTCCTCGCTGTAGCTTGTGACCTTTGTGTTGGGCACATCATAGATTACATCTGCTCCTCTTGTACCGGCAAGATAGACGTGGTAATCCCACAGGGTGATCATCCCGTTTTTGTCAGTGCCTGAATTGACTTTGACAACGGCAGCCGAATGAAACATATCGAAGAAGAACTCCTCATCACGCGTCCATGTTACCATGACCGGTTTCCCTGTCATTCTGGCGAGCTTTGCGGCTTCAATGCCCTGCAGGTAAGCACCCTTCCCTCCAAAACCCCCTCCGACGAACGGGGTTATGACCCGTACATTTTCGCGCGGGATGCCAAGGTCTCTTGTGATGGCATCCTGCAGGCCGAAAGGCGACTGTGTCGAAGCCCAGACAGTAAGCTTGTCTCCCTCAAACCGGGCGAGAGCCGTATGTGTCTCAATGGGGGTATGTGCAAGATAAGGATCATGATATTCGTGTTCAAAAACCCTTTCACATTGTGCGCGGCCAGCTTCAATATCACCGGCGGTCCTGGAGACATTCGTCTTATACTTGCCTTTGTTGATATAATCAAAGAGCGTTTTGTCGCTGACCTTCATCTCATCAAATGAATAGTCGGCGTTTATCTGAACGATAGCCAGGTCAGCCAGGTCATGGTTCTCGCTCACCACTGCTATGAAATCGCCGTCACGCACCACCCTGACACCTTCTATCTTTTCCGCCCCTGATACATCAGCGGAGACCAGCTTTCCACCGTGTGAAGGAGGTCTTAATATCCGTGCAAACAACATTCCCGGGAGCTTCAGGTCACCGGCATATTTAGCCTTCCCGGTGACCTTGTCATAAGCATCGCTGTGCTTAAGGGGTTTGCCCACGTAGGTAAATTTGGTAAAATCCTTCACAGGGGGCTTTACTTCCATGTACTTCTCGAGTCTCTTTCCTTTGGCCAGTTGCGCATAGGTGACGCTGTTCTGAGGATTTTTTGTATCAGTTACTACACCCTCCTTCACCTCAAGCTGAGCTACCGGAACGCCCAGACGGGCTGATGCCATCTCTGTAAGAACAGCCCTGGCTTCCGCCGCGGCAGCCCTCATATTCGGCCCGAAGCTCCTGGTCGACAGTGAACCCCACGTGCCCATATCATAAGGACAGAGATCAGTGTCTCCCATTATCATTTTTACCTTCTCAAGCGGGACATCCAGCTCATCAGCCATCATCTGTGCAAGTGAAGTGATAACCCCCTGCCCCATTTCAATTTTTCCAGTGAAGCAGCTTACGGTACCGTCTTCCGCTATCTGAAGGAAAGCATTATAATCTTTGGTGAGAGATCTTGCCTGTTCTGCAGGCAATGCAAGAAGATCAAGCGCGTTCCAGGGCTGAAAGAAAATGAAGATCCCTCCGCCGAGGATTTTCACGAAGCTCCTTCTTTTCATACCCGATGATCCTTCAGCGGATGTTTTGTTTATTTTCCTGTCTGATTTTTTCATGGCTACTTCCCTCCTTTCATTACTCTGGCTGCATCGCCTACTGCATCTATGATACGGGTATGTGCCCCGCACCTGCAGAGGTTGTCTTCGAGGCCATCTATAATCTCCTGCCGTGTAGGTGCATTATTTTTCTTGAGCAAAGCGACAGCGGTCAGTATCATTCCTGGGGTGCAGTAACCGCATTGCAGGGCATCGTGGTCGACAAACGCCTGCTGGACAGGATGCAGTTTACCATCCTCTGCAAGGCCCTCGATGGTAACGACACTCTTGCCGGCCACCTCGCTGACAGGCAGCATACATGACCTTGCAGCCTCGTTATCGATCAGAACCGTACAGGCTCCGCAGAAGCCTATTCCGCAGCCGTACTTGGTTCCGGTAAGTCCGAAACGGTTTCTCAGTACCCAGAGGAGAATCTGATTAGGGTCTGTAACCAGTTCCGTTTCCTTGTTGTTCAGTTTGAACCGGATTGTTTCTTCCATGTCTGATGTGTCTTGTTTATTTCACAAAAGTAATCTTCCTGTGTATCAATATCCTTTAAAATTGACTCATTTTCAGTTTCAATTTCCAGCAGGTCATCGGGATGTTTTCTCAGAAGTCCTCTCAGTCCGTCAGGCTCATCAAGGCTGAGTATCTCCTCTCTGTATTTATTCTCGATAAGGGTCGGATGTCCGCGTTTTCCATTACATACAGGAATCACAATACCCTTTCCTGATCTGTAATAAGCTTCAATAACAAGGTTCATAACGGATGGCTCTGCCATTGGCTGATCGCCAAGGAATACCATTGCAGCACGGAAGTCCGGAGGCAGGAATTCAAATCCGCATTTCACTGAAGACAGCATTCCTTGCTTATAGTAGTCATTATAACAATGCATTACAGGATATTTGTCAATCACTTCCATAATTTCCATTTTGTTGGCGCCGAACACAATCACCGCTTTTTCGACATCGGATTTAAGAACATTTTCTACCACCTTTTCTATGATAGTCATTCCCTTATAAGGCAGTATCATTTTCGGCGAGCCCATTCTCTTTGACTCTCCGGCGGCCAGAATTATAGCCCAGATCCCTTTCATCTTTTGTCTTTCGTCTTTTGTCTTGCCTCTACCAGTTGTGCCGCTATGCTCACCGCTATCTCCTCTATCGTCTTTGATCCAATCTCAAGTCCGATAGGAGTGCATATTTCCTGCCACTGTGCTTCTGTGGCCCAATTGTTCCTTATGAATTCCTTGTGCATCTTTGCCACCTTGCTTTTGCTTCCCATCATGCCGACGTATGCAGCTGCAGAGCCTATGCACGTTTTCAGGGCTTCGGCATCATGGTCATGACCGCGCGTTACGATTGCAATATACGCACTGTCATCCTTCTGTATCTTCGTCATTGCTTCTCCAATATCCTCTATGATAATATGATCGGCATCAGGCAGGTTTTCAGGATTTGCATACTCCTTCCGGTCGTCGATTACTGTCACCTCAAAATCAAGCAGTCTTCCGAGATGTGATAATGCCCTTCCGATATGTCCGGCACCGGCGATCACTAGCCTTGGAAGAGGGAAAACCGGCTCAAGAAAAAATCTGGTTGATTGCTTCTCTCCCGGAACAGGGAGGTCAAGCTCTCTGTATCCCATGGTGCCCGGAGACGAAAGAATACTTTCAACCTCATGTTTAATTCGTTCCTTAAAATGATCCGGAAGCTGGATATCCGACCCGGCGGTGACCCAGTAGCGTCTGATCATGACATGAGGCTCTCCCCATTCAATAACTTTAGTTACCAGCACCCCCGGGCGTGCAGATGCCAGTGAATCCTTCATCTCATGAAAAATTGAGAGGCTGCTGAGGGGATCTCCGTCCACGAGTACAGAAATAGTACCGCCGCAGACTGCAGCCCCCTTGTCTGTGATATCGTTGTCCAGTGAAAAGTGCAGGTATGCGGATTCCTTTGTCAATGAGCATTTGCCTGCATATTCCTGCACTTTGCTTTCAACTATCCCGCCTCCCACTGTGCCGGCTATCAGGGAATTGTTTATAAATAACGCCGAGCTTCCGGGTTTCTGGGGAGTTGAACCCATGGTGCCGGTGACAGTGGCAAGGACAAGTCCCTGTGGCTGTTGTGCTGTTTCTGTGATCCGGGAATAAACGTTTTTCATAGGTCTGTTTGTACGGGAAACCGTAAAAACAAATTTATTTATTTTGATGATAAAAAAAATGAATTAATTTTGCCTCGCTTTTGGTGCGGTAGTTCAGTTTGGTTAGAATAACGGCCTGTCACGCCGTGGGTCGCGGGTTCGAGTCCCGTCCGCACCGCAAGAAAAACAAAAAGCCGTCCGCCAAAGTGGGCGGCTTTAGTATTTTAATATGAAGGCGATGGCAGCTTGCTGGCAGGAGCTGGCATATTAAAATACGTGAAATGATGCTTTTGTATCATTTTTGTTTTTCTTGCTCAGGTAACACGTGGAGGAGAAGGCCCGCCCCGACCGAATTGTCGGGGCCAGACAACAAAAAGGGCCCCCGGAGCTGCTGACCGAGGGCTTCGATACATCGTAGAATTAAAATACTACTGCACTACCCAATCGGTGTATTTTGAAGTGTATGCGCCTAATTTTGCTAATTCGTCTGTAACAGTCTTCATTTTAGCCGATGCAGCTATTCCTAAATCATTTAATTCACCCTCTGGTTTAAAGAACTTGTCCCTGCCTGCCTCAGATTCCCAAACCATAAATACCCCAAAGCAATCTTTACATTCACCACGGATTCCTTTTACTAGATAAGCCTTACATTCATAATTCTTTTCTTGTTCAGGGACTAGCTTATTTTTCCAAAAATCTAAGAATTGATCCATAGTAATATTTGGGTTAAGCGTTACAGTAAGAACATGAAAACCCACAAAGTTTCCTTTTTTAAAATTTTGACCATAAGTGGTTACTGCCACCAAGGTCAGGACGGTAATTAGAATTAGTTTTTTCATAATACTGAAATTAAAAGGTTACAAAGATTTTATCTATCCAAGCAGTCATATTTATCAAAGGTACACCTTGTTTAAGCCGAAGTCAAGTTTATTATGACATCTAATTTAATATACAAAGTTCGACCTAAGTTTAATAACAGACTGTTCTATGCGTCCCAAAGATTGTTCTCTGTGTGCCAAAATGTGACAGATTCTGATGAGCCATATAACTCACAATGACTCTGATTACAGACCCGGCTCTGCGCCGGGAAAGAGCACCAGGTCTCTGATCGGCAACATGACACCGGAGCGTGATGCTGTTGCGCCACAAACCCGGGTTGTCTCACACGGGATTGTTGATTCCTCCCCTGCAAGCTGGCCCCTTCGCTAAAATAGCCCATCGGGCTATTTATTAACGCTCGGTCCTCATCCGGCATCAAGAAGAAGCTGGACTTGATTCTTAGATTGAAAAGGATCGGTTTGAGATTTTTTGGAAGGATAGACAAGAAAGTAAGAATAAAACTGTCTTCATGTCATATCCTTTTGTGCCATTTCCACTAACTTAGAAACATAGCGGGGATCTACTGCATAGTGAACACATTTTAAAAACACTAAATAAAAGGCATCATCATTACTCTCTCCTATTCTATATCCTCGTGATAAATACCATTCTTGCCATAGTGCATAATCTATAACAGATTCAGACCAATGAGAATACTGTGCATGCTCTTTATATGTTCCTGTTGCAACAGTTGCTCTGGATTTAGGAAACCTCATGCCAAAACAGTTATTTCCATTTAAAAAAATATCAGAAGTAAAATATCCTGTTTCAAGCTGGGATTGGAAAAAAACCATATCCGGATATTTTATCCGTTCATAATAAATGCATTTTTTCAATAAATCTTCACTGAATGGCAGGTCCTTAATCAGGAAATAAAAGAACTCTCTTTCAGTTTGAAATCTCATTTCTTCTGTCATTACAGGATTCCCGCCCGGAACTTTATAGGAACTAAGCAAAAATATTAAGCATAAAAGAATGATTCGTATGACAGAATTAAATTTTACCCGATTGTAATTCATATCTCAAATCCTTTCTTTAGTACGACAATTCAAGTCAAACCTGGAGGAAAATGATATAATGTCTTCATGGAAAATTGTTTCATCAACCATATCAAAGGTAATGCATAAGCATACTCCGTACAAGCTTGTAAAGCCCAATTAGTGGAACTTTGCAAGCGTTACAAAGACCCTTTGTCAAAAAAAAACGAAGGTTTATTTATAATTAAACCCGATTGGCAACCGGAATGAGATTATTCGTCAAATAAGGGTCAATTTTTACCAAAAATCAAGGGGAGAAATGGATCTTTAGGTCGTGAAATACGTTAAAGTAATAATTATCTGACTTATAGAGAAGCAGAATACCTGATATTCAGGAAGTCGCATTTTTGACTAACGAAAGGTTTTTTTGGGTAAGATTTTTTCACATTGCAGACCCGGCTCTGCGCCGGAAAAGATGACCAGGTCTCTGATCGGGAGGCGAAGACCAACAGTTATTCCCTTGTCACTACCAGTTCTGCTTTATAGTCCTTCTGATTTATTTTGTGCCCCGCGGTCGGATACGGGCTTAAACTGATAAGTTTATAGATAAATCCGTCAACAGTTTCGTAAGTGGCAAACTGACTGTTTGTATTTAATGTAAATATTACAGGCTTTTCATTACATTTTCCCAACTTAAATCTTACCGCGGCATTCCCTGCCCAAAAACAATAAACTCCTTTGGGACAACGGGAATCACCAGTTATAGAGTCAAGACAGAGGTACATTTGATTTTCCGGATAATACAAGCAGTCATGGAATGATATACTTACAGTATCGTTCAGAAGCAGACTGTCATACTGATTCCAATTTGAAACATAAATATTTTGATAATCATTTGATGGATACAGAGCTATGCAAGTCTTCAGTTCATCAGCTGCAGCTTTTCTGATATCTGCTTTTACCATCTGGCCAACTTTAAATTCACCTCTGGCCATATTAACAGCGATATAATAGTTATTCCTGCTCTGGCCTATTTCCTCTTTCACTCTGACGGAATCTTCCGGAAATTCCAATATGCAGGTGGAGCAATTAGGGTCAAAACCGACAATCCTTGCGACATAATTTTTATTGCCATCATGACTTTCTTCACAGGCAAGCAGAAAAGAAAATAAGACAGAAATAATTACCAGCCTTACCATGTTTTTGATTATCACTTAATTTGTCTGATCAACATCAGTGATTTACCGCAAAAATCATTCCAAATAAGGTATATCTGGAGAAAGAACGTGCGATGAATTAAGGTAATTGGTTTATTATAGAAGAAGGTGTCAAGTTGTATTTTTAGTTTATATCACAGCAGAATAAATCTATATCCTAATGAGATTCCAACAGGAAATAACCCCATTGTAAATTGAACACCATGGTTTTGCTCCAAATCATCCATATAATTCTTTACTGCTGAACCTCTTACAGGTATTAATAAAGCAACTGACCAATAACCCATCATACCGGGACGGAAATGAAAGTCCAATCCGGCTCCAAATGTCGGCCCATAAAATAGTTTATTATACTCTGGTACATCCGTTACAGCAATTGCAGCATTATATCCATACATTGCCAATGCATATGGAGTTATTTTGGATGATGGTTTTTTTGATATAAACCTAACCTTAGCCCCTGCATTAAAGCCGAAGCCAGCTATTGCATATCCTCCGCCCGCAAAAAGTCCGACACTTTTGACGGGATAAAATAATAAATCTGCTCCAAGCCCGCCATAATCCTGACCTAGTCCAATCCCCAGGGTCAATTTATCAGTGCGTACCTGGGCAGAAATGCTATCTTGTTGAATTGCCTTATAAAAGTTATCCTGTGCATTTATCTGAACTGCAATCAGAAATAAAACTAATAAAAGATAAGCTTTGCCTTTTTTCATAGCTTTAATTTTAAAGATTTCACTCGTGAACAATATAAATTATTCTTTTGGTTTCAGGTATCTGTCATTAAGTTGGGAATTGACAAGTACTCCGTTCTGAAGTACATATTCTTCCACAACAAGACCCATTCTACCCCGCATTTTAATTGTAATTGTTGTATCAGTTGCAGACCATGTGCCTTTATCCTTTTGTCCTACCTTTACCCCGCCACGGCCATCCGGTTCAGTCCACATCCAGATAGCTCTGCCATTATCTCGCAGATCATATGCTTCCGTACTTTCTCCGGAGTTGCCCTTGACCACAATAGTATAACCTCCGGCATACTTTTCTGTATACTGATTAACGGTTGCTGGAGGGATTGACACATTTGATGATGGCTTATACTTGACGAATAAGGCTGCCAAAATAACAATGACTCCAACGATACCCAATGTTTTGAAAACGATACCCAAGCGACTTTTCTTCCTGGCTTTTATTGAATGTATTGCAGCTTTTTCTTCCGGCTTTTTCAGGTGAAACCCACAATGCGGACAGGTTGCCGCCGTGTCACTGACTTCTTTTTTGCATTCCGGACAGTTAATCAGAGCCATATTTATTATGATTTATTACTTTAACCGTTAGCCAAAACTACAAAAAAAATGTCTGATTTTGAATGATCAGGTCCTTCTCCCGGGTTCAAAGGAGAGAAAGCATTTAATCCAGTCGTGCGTTCAATACCAACCACCATATTATAAGGATAAAAGCAAAAAGGACAAGCCTGAAAAATGATCCGATGACATGCTTCATTATAATCTCCTGCTTACGACACCCCCAAATATACGATGAAACGAGAATAAATAATAAAAAAGCAACATCCCATTATAAAGTCGCGCCGCAATGTCTTTTTAATTATGTGGAAAGAGTTGTCAGCCTGTAATAAGCTTTGAAATAACTTATGCTTGAAAGGGCAAGACCGAGACCGATACCGTTATAGATCAGCGAGAGCCAGTCCTTATGAATACGAGAGTGGCGCAATGTTACACCAAGA
>JADGPV010000205.1 GCA_017882245.1 Bacteroidales bacterium
ATCTTAATCGGATCGTTGAGCCAGGTATCCTTTTTCTCAAGAAGGGTCATCACCTCAACTGGTGTGGCTGCAACCTCCCAGATTGATTTGTGTTCATACCTGAGAAAATATTCTGCTACCATATGTTCAAAGAAGTCAATCAGTGATTTATAAAAATTAAGGGTATTCAGAATGATTATCGGCCCTCTGAAGAGCCCGAGCTGTTTCAGTGTAATTGCCTCAGTAAGCTCTTCTAGCGTGCCGACGCCACCTGGCAGTGAAACAATGGCATCAGCCATGGCAAACATCTGTTTTTTTCTTTCACCCATATCGTTAGTAATGATCATCTCGTTTACATTAGAATGGTCCCACCCCTGGTCTTTCATGAAAGAGGGTATCACGCCTGTAATTATTCCATTGTTTTCAATGATTGTATCAGCCAGTTTGCCCATGAGTCCGATTCCTCCTCCTCCGAAGATCACTTCTGTGCCGGCCCTGGCAAGCAGAATCCCCAGTTCGGAAGCCGCTTCTGCATAAATATTGTTGATGCGGCTGCTGGAAGAAGCAAAGATGCAGACTCTCATTGGCAATAATTAAAAAAAGCCGTTAGAGTTAACCCGAACGGCCTGAAAAAGTTAATATATTATTTAAACCAGAGCGTTAAGCTTGGTCAGAAAATTATTTTTGGGTACTGCGCCAATCTGCTTGTCTGCAATTTTCCCCTCCTTGAAAAAAAGGACTGTCGGAATGTTCCTTATACTGTATTTAGCAGCGACATTCGGGCTGCTGTCAACATCGCACTTCACAACGAGGGCTTTTCCTGCATATTGTTCGGCAATCTCTTCAATTATAGGTGCAATCATTCTGCAAGGTCCGCACCATTCTGCCCAGAAATCAACGAGCACCGGTTTGTCCGATTTTATCACCACTTCCTCGAAGTTACTGTCATTTACCTCTATAGCCATCTCAAATATTTTTAGATTAACATATAATTTCTGCTGCAAAGATAGCTAATTAACTTTATATTCGATACCGGGGTGGTCATCGAGGTATGATATTAATTCGTTATTCATGCGCACACGAAAAGACCTCGAGAACATTGGCAGTGAGAGCTTATCATCTGAATCGATGAAGAGGAATTTCAGCTCTGTTTCTCCCTTGTTTTCAAGTATCAGCTCCTTAAGCTCATTAATCATTCCGGTGCTGATATTCTCAGGGTTTATTTTCAGCGTTACAGATTTTATAAGGTCATCCTTGACACTGGAAAGGAGATTGATCATTTTCACCCTGAATTCAAGCTCATCATCCCTGT
This sequence comes from Bacteroidales bacterium, assembly GCA_017882245.1. Lineage (GTDB taxonomy): Bacteria > Bacteroidota > Bacteroidia > Bacteroidales > VadinHA17 > SR-FBR-E99. The sequence continues at coordinate 1,292 of JADGPV010000205.1, forward strand.
AGGGTCTTTTCTGGACTCTGCCCCTGATAAGCAGGTAATAGCCCAGAGTAAAAAACTTGCTGTTCTCGATGTAATCCTTGTCAAACATCATGATCCTGAATGAATCGGTATAATCCTGTATTGTAAATGATCCGTACGGCTTTCCATTCTTGCTGATGCCGTTTTTTGTATCGGTCACCATTCCTGCTACTGTGACCTCCCTTTCGAGGTATTCCCTGAGGTTCTGAATGTCGGCGAGAGTTGCAGTGGCGAAAGTATCGATCTCAAGCCTGAAGTCGTCGAGAGGATGGGATGATAAATAGATGCCTATCACCTCCTTTTCCCTGTTGAGCTTTTCAAGCTTTGGCCAGTCGGGACACAACGAGGGTTCAGGCTTCACCATGTCGAATCCTCCGGTTTCACCAAAGAGTGACTGCTGGCTTGAGTTCTTAATTGTTTTTGCCGTGTTGCCATATCTTATTAGTCCTTCAATAAAGCTGGAGCCTCTTGTGTCGAGTGAGAAATACTGTGCCCTGCTGATTGAGGGGAAACAGTCGAATGCTCCTGCGACAGCCATAGCTTCAAGGTTCTTCTTATTCAGCGCATTCAGGTTAACCCTTTCGACAAGTTCATAAATATCCTTGTAGAGGCCGTTTTTCTCCCGTTCTTCAATCAGCTGAAGAACCGCACTTTCGCCGACACCTTTTATAGCCCCAAGGCCAAACCTTATATTTCCATCCTTGTTTACCGTAAACATAACGTTACTCTCGTTAACATCGGGTCCCAGTACTTCCATCCCCATCCTCCGGGTCTCATCCATGAAGATTGTGATCTTCTTGATATCGCTGATATTGCGGCTTAGTACGGCAGCCATATATTCTGCAGGATAGTTGGCTTTGAGATAACCGGTCTGGAATGCGACAAGGGCATAACAGGTAGAGTGGGATTTATTGAAAGCATATTGAGCGAAAGCCTCCCAGTCTGACCATATCTTGTTTACTACATTCTCATCATGTCCATTCTTTTTGCATCCCTCCTGGAATTTCATCTTCATCTCATCCATTATAGAGCGCTTCTTTTTTCCCATAGCTTTTCTAAGGGAGTCGGCCTCCCCCTTGGTAAATCCGGCAAGCTCCTGGGAAAGGAGCATCACCTGCTCCTGATAAACGGTAATTCCATAGGTGTCATTCAGGTATTTCTCCATAACGGAAAGCGGATAGTCTATCTTTTCCGTTCCATGCTTCCTGCGGATGAACTTCGGGATATATTCCATCGGACCCGGGCGGTAGAGGGCGTTCATTGCGATAAGGTCCTCGAGTCGGTTTGGCTTAAGATCCCGTAGGTATCTTTTCATGCCGGTCGATTCAAACTGGAAGATTGCAGTTGTCTCTCCGTTGCTGAAAAGGTCAAAAGTTGTCTTGTCATCCAGGGGAAGATTTTCAATATCAATATCTATGCCCCTTGATTTCTTTATGTTGCTGACAGCATCCCTGATTATCGAGAGTGTCTTCAGCCCGAGGAAATCCATCTTAAGAAGGCCCACCGATTCAACATGGCTTCCGTCATATTGAGTTGCATAGAGTTCAGTATCCTTGGCTGTGCAGAGAGGGATATAATTGTCGAGCGCATCCTTGCCAATAATTATACCGCAGGCATGTACCCCAGTTTGTCTTACAGAGCCTTCAAGCACAGCAGCGTACTTCAGGGTCTGTGCTATCAGCTTATTTGATGAATCCTTCTCCCTGGCAAGCTCTGGGACCTCAGTATAAGCCTCGGCAAGAGTTATTCCAGGCCTTTCAGGCACCAGCTTGGCCAGCCTGTCGGCATCAGGCAGGGGAAGCTTCTGAACACGGGCTACATCTCTTATTG
>JADGPV010000206.1 GCA_017882245.1 Bacteroidales bacterium
GACGATAACACTTACCTTGTCTCAGGCACACTGGAGTATATGAGGACAAAAGATAATATAGTCTCAATTCTCACCTTTACCGCAACCCAATACCCTGAAATTGCCGGAATAATACCCGATGTACAAACCGGGGTTAATGTATACTCCATTTCATATAATACTACTTTTAAAGGACAGGACGTAATTGCATCAGGATTGATAGCAATACCATCTGTTTCTGGCACTTACCCGGTCTTAACATATCAAAACGGCACAAACACTCTTCATTCCGCAGCACCTTCAGTTGATCCTGAGGGAGTTCTGTACCAGCTGATTGAATATGTGGCATCTACAGGGTATGTGGTTGCAATGACTGATTATCTTGGTTTCGGTGCTTCGGATCAGATGGCTCATCCTTACCTTCACAAGGAGTCAACCGTTCAGACCATCATTGACATGCTTTATGCCCTGAAAGAATTTGACGAGGATGTAGCCAAGGGTATCACGGTCAGCAATGAATATTTTCTTCTTGGTTATTCGCAGGGCGGATGGGCCACACTGGCACTGCTGGAAGAGCTTGATAAAAACTACAAGCCGGAGTTCAGTGTCAAAGCTGCGTCGTGCGGTGCAGGCCCTTACGATTTGAACTACTTCAATGACTCTGTACTTGGCCTTACTGAATATCCCATGCCTGTCTTCCTTGGGTATATTTCCAATGCATACGCTGAATACGATTTATTTTCCAATTCCCTCACTGAAATTTACAATGAGCCATATGCCTCACGTATTCCCGGTCTTTATGACGGGATGCATTCATCAGAACAGATCAATGCTCAGCTTACCGATACTATCGCAGGACTTTTCAATGCAGACTATCTAAGCGGATACTCAACCTCACCTGTTTATCAGGGAGTACGTGATGCCCTGACCGCCAACAGCATTGAGGGCTGGAACAGCAGTGTGCCTCTGCTTTTCCTTCATGGCACTGCTGACACTTATGTCATGCCGGAATTATCTCAAAGGATGCATGCTGCAATGATTGATGCGGGCTGCAACTCACTGACCTGTCAGTATGTGCCTCTGCAGGACCTTGATCACTCAGAAGGCATCATCCCGGCAGGACTTGCAGGATTGACATTCTTTAAGACATACAGGTAGAGTGGTGAGAAGAAAGAAGGAGCAGCCCCTGCTCAGGGGCGTGATGATCACAGACATAGGATCAGAGGGTAATGCCGTTGCCAGGGTCAATGATATGGTATTGTTTGTGCCGGGCATGATTCCAGGCGACGTGGTTGATGTCAGGGTCATCAGAAAGAGGAGACGCTATATGGAGGGCATCGCTGTCGCGGTGACAAACCCTTCGCCTGACCGTATAGAACCACCCTGCCGTCACTTTGGTGTCTGTGGCGGTTGCCGATGGCAGCATCTTCCTTATGAAAAGCAACTCTTTTATAAAGAAAAGCAGGTAAAGGATAATCTGACCCGCATCGGCCATACAACCATACCTGAGATAAGCCCAATAATAGGGTCTGAGAACGAATATTTCTACCGTAACAAGCTTGAGTTCACTTTTTCTGACAGACGATGGATGACACGCAATGAAATAGCCGGAGGTAAGGAGATTGAGTCTTCGCCTGCCCTCGGTTTTCATATCCCCGGTATATATGACAAGGTACTGGACATTCACGAGTGCCTGCTTTTGCCGGAGCCTTCGAATGCCATCCGCAATGAAGTGCGGAGCTACGCCATTGCCAACGGTCTGAAGTTCTATTATCTTCGGGATCATAAGGGTTTCATGCGCAACCTCATCCTGCGGATCACCAGTGCCGGTGAAATCATGGCAATTATGATAATGGCTGAGGATCAGGCTGATGCAAGAGAAAAGCTTATGGACCATATATCCGCCAAATTTCCGGAGATAACATCACTCTGGTATGTCATTAACACAAAGCATAACGACAGCCTGGCGGACCAGCTTCCTGTTCATTACTCAGGCAGTGAGTTTATTACAGAAACAATGGACGGGTTCAGGTTCAGGGTGGGGCCGAAGTCGTTCTATCAGACCAACAGCCGGCAGGCTGCCAGGCTGTACCAGGTGGTCAGGGAATTTGCAGGACTGACCGGGATAGAGAATGTTTATGATCTTTATACCGGTACAGGAACCATTGCCTGTTATCTTGCCTCCCGGGCTGCAGCAGTGACAGCTATTGAGTATATTCAGGAGGCTGTCGCAGACGCTATCATAAACGCATCAATCAATAAAATAAGTAATGTTTCATTCATTGCCGGAGACATAAAGGATGTTCTGGGGGATGCTCTTTTTGCTGAAAGGGGCAGGCCTGACGTCATTGTCACAGACCCTCCACGGGCAGGCATGCACACTGATGTTGTTGGTGCCATACTGAGATCAGGTGCTGGTCGGATAGTCTATGTCAGCTGTAATCCTGCCACGCAGGCCCGTGACATAGACTTGCTGTCATCAGCTTACATTGTAACGCGGGTGCAACCCATAGACATGTTCCCGCAGACCTTCCATGTAGAGAACGTAGTACTGCTGGCAAAAAAGTCAGAGGGTCTGAAGGTCTGATGTCCGAAGGTCTGAGATATGTTGTCGGCTATCTGTTATCCGTTCTGACTTCAAAAATCGATGTTCCTTGTTGGCTATTCTAATCGCCCCCTCGCTCCATCGTAAAATCTCCCCTTCACCCCTTCACCCTTTCACCTTTTCACCTCTTCCCCTTTTCCCCCCTTCTCCATTATTATTTCTTGCCATTCCTGAGCTTGCTATGACGGATGCCGTAGGTGAAATAGATTAAGAAACCCACTGCCATCCAGATAATAAGCCTGAGCCAGGTTGCGGTCGGCAGGGAAAACATCTGCAAAAGACAAACACCGGCACCAAGGATCGGAATGAGAGGCACCCAGGGTGTTTTGAAAGGACGCTCAAGGTCAGGCCTCTTGTATCTTAATACAATAATCCCGGTACATACTATGGCGAAAGCCAGGAGGGTGCCTATGGAGACAAGCTCGCCAAGGATGTTGATCGGCAGAATACCGCCAAGAACCATCGCGAAAGACCCGGTTATGAGGGTACTTGCATACGGTGTCTTGAATTTCTTATGTACTTTGGAAAAGATCGGAGGCAACAGACCGTCGCGGGACATGGAATAGAAGATCCTCGGTTGTCCGAGCATCATGACAAGAATAACGGAGCTCAGTCCTGCAATAGCTGCAATCTTGATCACCGGTCGCAGCCAGAAAAGCTTTTCACCCATGGCGTTGACGCCGACAGCTATTGGATCAGCAACGTTCAGGAGTTTGTAACTAACGATACCAGTAAGTACAATAGCAACAAGGATATACAACAATGTCGATATACCAAGTGAACCCAGGATACCTATCGGCATATCGCGCTGCGGATTTTTCGCTTCCTGCGCTGCCGTGGAGACGGCATCAAAGCCTATATAGGCAAAGAAGATAACCGCCGATCCCCGCAATATGCCGCTCCATCCGAAGTGACCCCAGATGCCGGTATTCGCCGGTATGAACGGATGCCAGTTTGCCTTATTGACAAAAAAGAAACCGATATATATAAATAATATGATGACAAAGACCTTGACCATTACCATTACATTATTGAATCCGGCAGATTCTTTAATACCAATTACCAGGAGTGTTGTTATCAGACCAATGATAACCATGGCAGGAATATTGATAATTCCTGTGAGATGAGGAAGGGTATCAGGGTTAATTCCTATAGTCGCAAGGTTTGTTGTCAACTGTGCGGTGAGGGTTTGCCAACCTGTTTCAGGGACGTTGACCATCACTGTTCCCCAGGCAGCAGTGAGCTGGGCAGGGATATGTATACCGAAATCCCGAAGAAAGCTGACCACATAACCTGACCATCCGACTGATACTGTCGAAGCCGCAAAGAGGTACTCCAGAATCAGATCCCATCCGATGATCCATGCGATGAACTCGCCCAGTGTGGCATAGGCGTATGTGTAAGCGCTGCCGGAGATCGGAATCATTGATGCAAACTCGGCGTAACAGAGTCCTGCAAAGAGACAGGCGAAGCCGGAGATAATGAATGAGAACACGATAGCAGGTCCGGCATACATTGCAGCTGCCTGGCCGGTGAGGACAAATATCCCAGCACCA
>JADGPV010000207.1 GCA_017882245.1 Bacteroidales bacterium
AATTGCGGCCGGTGCCATCCTCTATTACCTCGACATGACCCGGCATGAGAATCTAGGACACATTAACCACATCGCACGGATCGATGAAGAAAAATATGTATGGCTTGACAGGTTCACAGTTCGAAACCTTGAGCTTTTCCATTCGCCCTATGAAGGCGCTAAAACACTTATAGATATTGTTGACCGCACTCTTTCACCCATGGGCGGCAGGATGATGAAACGATGGATATCATTGCCGCTTAAGGAGATTGAGGTGCTTAATGCCAGGCTAGACATCGTTGATTTTCTTATGAGGAACAGCGGTGTCAGTGAAGAAATGGAAGGGCTGATAAGGGAGGTGGGCGATCTTGAACGTTTACTCAGCAAAGCATCGGTGGGTCGGGTTACTCCACGTGAGGTGGCTCAGATGCGGAGGGCGCTTACAGCTATCGGTGAACTGAAGAAATTATGTTCAGAGACTGATTGTCAGCCTCTTGTATCGCTTGCCTCCGGCTTTGACCCCTGTCCCGAACTGGCCGAAAAGATAGGCCGAACCCTTACATCGGACCCTCCGGTAGCCGTAAACAAAGGTCATGTAATAGCTGAGGGCATATCACCAGAGCTTGATGAACTGCGGAAAATATTCTACAGCGGAAAAGACTACCTGAACGACCTGCAGCAGAGAGAGAGCATCAGGACAGGCATCAGCTCACTCAAGATCAGTTATAACAATGTCTTCGGTTATTATATCGAAGTACGGAATACACATAAGGACAAGGTCCCTGCTGACTGGATACGCAAGCAGACGCTGGTCAGCGCTGAGAGGTACATCACTGAAGAGCTGAAGGAATATGAGAGCAAGATACTTGGCGCCGGTGAGAAGATACTTACTCTTGAGACAAAACTCTTCAATGAGCTTGTGTCGTCACTCACTCCGTTCATTGCGCTTTTGCAGGCTGATGCTGCCTCTGTCGGCAGGCTCGACTGCCTTCGTTCATTTGCCGTTGTCTCTGAAGAGAATGGCTACACCAGGCCTTTCCTCGACGACAGTCATGTGCTGGATATAAAGGACGGGCGTCATCCGGTGATTGAAAAGCAGCTTCCTCCGGATGAACCTTATGTGCCCAATGATGTGTGGCTTGACAACGATGAACAACAGGTTATCATCCTTACGGGGCCAAATATGTCAGGTAAATCAGCCTTGCTCAGGCAGACTGCACTTATAGTTATCATGGCGCAGGCCGGTTGTTTTGTTCCTGCAAAGGAGGCCCGCATTGGCATCATTGACAAGATCTTCACCAGGGTGGGCGCATCGGATAACCTCTCTCTGGGAGAATCGACCTTCATGGTTGAAATGAACGAAGCTGCCAGCATACTCAATAACCTCTCTGACCGTAGTCTGGTTCTTCTGGATGAAATAGGCCGCGGTACAAGTACTTATGATGGCATTTCTATTGCCTGGGCGATGGTCGAGTATATCCATGAAAACCGTCACAGGGCAAAAACCCTCTTTGCCACGCACTACCACGAACTGAATGAGATGGAGAACACATTTGCGAGGGTGAAGAACTATAATGTCTCAATAAGGGAGCTTGATAACAGGGTTATTTTTCTCAGGAAGCTGAAGAGAGGAGGCAGCGAGCACAGCTTCGGCATTCATGTGGCAAGGATGGCTGGCATGCCGAAGAGCGTTGTTGGCAGGGCTGATGAAATACTGAAGATGCTGGAAGATGGCCGTGGCGGAAATACCCTCGGGAAGCCTGTCAATGAGTTAGCAGTCAATCGCGAAGGTTATCAGCTAAGCATTTACCAGCTTGATGACCCTGTTCTGAAACAGATTCGTGATGAACTGCTGGGCCTCGATATTGACAACCTGACCCCCATGGAGGCCCTGAACAAATTGTACAACATTCGCAAATTGCTGAAATAAAAATATTTCAGGATAATTTATATTCAGTTGTGGTCGATTTCGGCAGGAGGGGTTGTAATTTTGGAAAAATTACTATTTTTGCACTCACAAATGCGGGAATAGCTCAGTTGGTAGAGCACGACCTTGCCAAGGTCGGGGTCGCGAGTCCGAGTCTCGTTTCCCGCTCTGATGAGAAAAAAGAAAAAACGCCCCTGTCGGGCTTTTTTTCTACGTAGCGGCGCCCTATCAGGGCATCGTCATGATTTTTATTCTTACAGCGGCGCCCTGATAGGGCGTCGTTATGGTGTAGAAAGATGATTATTTAACGGGACCCCACTCGATAAGGATATTATCCCTGAAATAGAGATATTTCTTTGAATAGATCCACTCCTCGTCGACGCTCTGATCAACAAACATACGGTTTATCTGCTTGGGTTTGCCCCAGCTGTCAATAGCCATGTCAGCAGTAACGCCCTTCCATACCTTATGCTGGTAGAGGCGTTTTCCGATGTCGTCACCGTATTTGGCTACCAATGCATCATACCTGTCAACAGGCTTCCCGGCAGGTTCCACTGCAACCTGTGGCTGCTGCGATTGCGCAGCGTCAACCGGCTGGTCAGCCGGCGCGACAGCTGCAACTGCAACTGGCAGCAGAGCGCCCAGCCTGTCTGATTTGACATACCCCTCAAGATTCCCGAAACGTACAAGACTGTAAAGACTGTCTGGCTTAATTACTTCCACCGTACTTCCTTCAGGAATAAGCTGAATGACACTGGTGATATCATCCTTGTCACTGAAGAGTCTGGCGGTTCCCTTTATTGATGCTTTCTGCAGCTCCTGTGCAGATACTGTAATGCCCATAAACAGTATGAGCATTGCCATTATAACTTTTTTCATGATTTGTTTATTTATTCCTTATGAGTGCTCAAAAATCATACCACCATTATTTCTTCCTGATAATCATCAATCCGTCTCTGAGCGGAAGCACTATCTTTTCGACGCGATGATCTTTGCGGACCATCTCATTGAACATCACAACTCCTTTTGTCTGAGGGTCTTTCAGAGCCTCCTCGCCTTCAATCTTGCCTCCCCACAGCACATTGTCTGCGATAATAAAACCTCCATTGCGGACCTTTTCAAAGACAAGGTTAAAGTATTCACAATATTCGCGTTTATCGCCATCAATAAATACCAGGTCAAAAGTATATTTCATCCCGGGGATAACATCCTGGGCCCTGCCGGTATGCAATGTAACCCTGTCAGCCACGCCGGCGAGTGCAAAATAATGAGTGCTCATCTCATTGAGCTCATCATTGATCTCTATGGTATGAAGCTGTCCGCCTGATTTAAGTCCCCGGGCCAGGCATATAGCTGAATAGCCGGTGTATGTTCCTATCTCAAGGATCCTTGAAGGGTGGATCATATACGAGAGCATCTCGAGGAACTTGCCCTGGATGTGTCCGGCAGCCATATTGGGATTTACAACATAAAGATGTGTCTGGCGGTAGAGCTCCTCAAGGACTTTGTCCTCAGGTGTGCTGTGCTCCCTGATATATTTGTCAAGTTCTTTCTCCATTCTGTCTGTATATTAAAGTTGAAAGTGATGATCTGTCAAAGACATTATTTGCAGTGTCTGTCAGTTCCGCAGCGGTGACTATATCTATCTTACGGAACACTTCATTAATGGGGTCTATACGGTCAAAGATCAGAAGGCTTTTTCCCAGGCTAAGCATCAGGCTCTCATGGTTCTCGTATGCTCTGGCAAGATAACCCTTGATCTGGTTCTTTGCCTTTGACAGCTGGTTGACGCCCAGGGGCAGACGCTTCAGCCTCTCGAGCTCATTAATGGTAAGTTGAATACTCTTCTCAAGGTTGCGCTTGTCAGTACCGAAGTATATGGTTATCAGTCCTGTGTCAGTATACGGATTATACATTGACTCGACATTGTAAGCGTATCCTCTCTTTTCACGGAGCGACAGGTTCAGTCGGGAATTAAGTCCCTCTCCGCCAAGAATGTTATTCAGAATAAAGAGCCCCATGCGTTTGTCATGGTGCAGGTCATAGGCTATATTCCCGATAATGCAGTGGTTCTGGTAGGTATCCATTTTCCTTTCGGTCGTGACAGGGGTGTACCTGTAATCGGCCCTGACCCTGGGAGCGCCATTGCCGGTCTTAATATGACCGAAGTTCTTCTCAAAAAGATAGATGATATTCATAGGATTGACAGCACCGACAGAGCAGAAAACCATCTGTCCGGTCGAAAAGTTACGCCTGATAAATCTGCGGATGCTCTCGCCGGTTATGGATCTCACTGTCTCAGGTTTTCCAAGAATATTCCTCCCGATAGGCTGGCCTGGAAAAACCAGTTCCTCAAACTCATCAAAAATGTATTCAGCCGGGTTGTCAAGATATGAGTTTATCTCCTCCATGACCACTTCTTTCTCTTTTTCTATCTCTGCAGGTGGGAAGGTGGAAGCAAAAAGGAGGTCAGCAATCAGTTCGACTGCGCGGGGGTAGTATTCTTTCAGGAAGGACGCATGTATGGCTGTCTCCTCCTTTGTTGTATAAGCATTCAGCTCGCCTCCCACATCCTCGAGGCGACTGAGTATGTGGTACGCTTTGCGGTGGGCGGTACCTTTAAAAAGCATATGTTC
>JADGPV010000208.1 GCA_017882245.1 Bacteroidales bacterium
AGGCCGGGTCCGACAAGAACAAGCTCGATGTCACCTATCTCCTCGACATGATCCCCTACGATGCGTTTTGTGCCGCGGGCATTCTTTATGAAATTAAGCTCTATTTCATCATGGTAATGAAGCGGGAAGTCAAAATCCGACTTTGCCCTGTAGAAGTAAGTGAAGCAGTCTGACTGAGTCAGAGGCGTTATCTCACGAAGTATTGAATCATGCATGATCGCGGTTCCGGATTGATGACAAAGACAAAATTACATATAAACGGTATAAATTATATTTCTGTTGTTTCATTTATTTTATGATGGAACATGCATATAGTGAAGCTGATACAGATGATATCATCTAAAACGGGTGAAATATGCTCATTTGGCGGACAAAAAAGTATTATTCAGAGGCCTGCTGATTGTCATCTGAACTCATCATGGCATTAAAGTATCATGATTTAAAAGAATGGTATTATAAAACAGCACCGGTGAATGAGTAATTTTGATTAGGGTCATAAAAAACATATAATGAAGGCATTTCTGTTCGGATTTTTACTGATGGTTTCCCTGGGTAGCTGTAAAAGCAGTCCGGGCCAGGATTTTGTCACTGTTGCTGACGGCACTTTTCAGCTCAACGGGAAGCCTTATTATTTTATCGGCACAAACTATTGGTATGGAGCTATCCTGGGCAGTCAGGGCAGATATGGCAACAGGGAACGGCTTCTGCGGGAGCTTGACCACCTGAGCAACATAGGAGTCAATAATCTCAGAGTGCTTGTAGGCGCCGAAGGGCCAGATGGCGAACCCTTCCGTGTAACCCCCGCCCTGCAGCTGAGCCCCGGCGTTTATAATGACGACCTGCTTGATGGTCTCGACTTCCTGCTTGCGGAGATGAAGAAACGGGGACAGCATGCAATACTTTTCCTGAACAACAGCTGGGACTGGACTGGCGGCTATTCACAGTATCTTAACTGGAACGGCTACGGACCGATACCATATCCCAATGTTCCGCCTAACACATGGCCTCAGTTCATGGCCTTCTCGGGACAGTTCAACTCATGTGAACCCTGCATTAAGATGTTTGAAGATCATATCAGGTACATCCTCGGCCGGACCAACAGGTACACCGGGGTGAAATATACAGAGGATCCCGTCATAATGACCTGGGAGATAGCCAATGAGCCGAGAGCCTTTTCTGATGCCAATATCCCGGCCATGGAGGCAATGATAAAGCGTGTTGCAGCTCTGCTGCAGGGTCTGGACAAGAACCACCTTGTTACGACAGGTACCGAAGGCAAGCATGGATGCGAGAAGTCAATCGAGTTATTTGAACGGATCCATGCCGATCCGAATATCGATTACCTGGTGATGCATATCTGGCCAAAGAACTGGGGCTGGCTTGACGTAAAGGATATAAAAGGCACGCTGGCATCAAGCATTGAGAAAACCAACAAATATATGGATGAACATCTTGCGGTTGCCGGGCGCCTTAACAAACCTCTTGTGCTTGAAGAGTTCGGATTACCGCGTGATCTGCACGGATATACGCCTGAGGAATCAACCCTGTGCCGTGATGAATTCTATCGTAATGCCTTTGACAGGGTTACTGAAAATGTGGCCGCAATGGGGCATCTTGCAGGCTGTAATATCTGGGCTTACTCGGGCGAAGGAAGACCGGTAAAAGACAGGATTTACTGGCAGCCCGGCGATAACTATCTCGGTGACCCTCCGCAGGAGGAGCAGGGACTGAATTCGGTATTTGACACTGATACTACCATTGAATTGATTGCCCGGTATAACCGGAAACTGAATGAACCTATGAAAAAATAAATCAGTCATGCAAAAATTAATCATGTTGACCGCAACACTTATCTTTCTTACAGGATGTCCGTCAGAACAGGTGAAAAAAACCGGTACTGCAGACCCTTCGGCCACGCCTGAGACAGTGAACCTGCTGGCAGGGATGAAAGCTGCGACATCGCAGGGGATCATGTTCGGACACCAGGATGACCTGGCTTACGGAAAAGGATGGGTATACCCTGATGGCGAATCAGATGTGAAAAGGGTGTGCGGAGATTATCCCGCTGTTTATGGTATGGACCTGGGGCATATCGAGCACCTGGCACCGGCCAACCTCGACACTGTACCATTTGACAAGATGAAAATCCTTGCACGGGAGATTTACTCCCGCGGAGGAATTATCACTTTCAGCTGGCATGCCGATAACCCGCTCACGGGAGGCACAGCATGGGATATCTCCTCAGATAAGGCTGTAGCCTCTGTACTGCCAGGCGGCAAGAATAACGACAAATACAAACAGTGGCTCGATAATATAGCCGCTTACTTTACTTCGCTCACCGATGAGAATGGGGTTGCTATACCGGTTATCTTCCGGCCATACCATGAGCATACCGGGAGCTGGTTCTGGTGGGGGCAGAAGCTTTGCACAACTGAAGAATATATCGGATTGTGGCGGTTTACAGTCGAATACCTCTGCAAGACAAAAAATGTACACAATGTACTCTTCGCCTACTCCAGTTCGGGTGACATATCAGATAAGGAACAATATCTCAATCGTTACCCGGGGGATGATTACATCGATCTTATAGGGTTTGATTATTACGAGATGCCCGATGCCGGGAATCAGTCTTTTATAAATAATGTAAGCAATGTACTAAACATCATCACCGGGGTTGCAGAGGAGCATGGCAAGCTGGCAGCGCTGACGGAGGCTGGTTATGAATCAATTCCGGATTCTACGTGGTGGACAAGCACTCTGTGGCCGGCGATAAAAGATCATAAGATATCGTATGTTCTTGTCTGGCGTAATGCCCATAACATTCCAAATCATTTCTATGCACCGTATCCCGGGCAACTCAGTGCTGATGACTTTGTCAGATTTTATAAATTTCCCGGCACGTTGTTCCAGGCTGAGCTCACAAAGCTTGATATCTATAAATAGGCCATTATATCAAAGAAGGTTATATGGATAATTTTAAACTCCGCCTTGCGCAGCTGAATAATGCGCATGAAGAACTCATCACACGGAGGAACAAAAAAATTGAACCCGGGAACGGTATTTTCTGGCGGTATGAGAATCCGATTTTGACAGGCGCCCACACGCCTCTGACATGGCGCTATGATCTGAATCCCGCCACTAACCCTCATCTTTTGGAGCGCTTTGGCATAAACGCCGCATTCAATGCCGGAGCCATGAAGATTAATGGCAAATACCTCCTTGTTGCCAGGGTCGAGGGCAACGACAGAAAGTCGTTCTTCGCCATAGCCGAAAGTCCCAACGGTGTAGACAATTTCCGCTTTTGGGATAATCCCATCACCATGCCTGAGACCGCTGATCCTGACATCAATGTCTATGACATGAGGCTCACGAAGCATGAGGATGGATGGATATATGGCGTTTTCTGCTCTGAGAGAAAAGACCCGAAGGCGCAGCCCGGTGACCTCTCGTCAGCTGTGGCTGCGGCAGGCATAGCACGCACGCACGACCTGGTTACATGGGAGCGCCTGCCTGATCTCATCTCGTCGAGCCAGCAACGCAATGTGGTGCTTCATCCTGAATTCATCAATGGCAAATATGCTCTTTACACCAGGCCACAGGACGGTTTCATCGATGCCGGCAGCGGCGGAGGAATAGGATGGGCGCTGACAGATGATATGACAAGGGCTGAGGTGAAGGCTGAAAAAGAGAAGATCATCAATTTCAGACATTACCATACAATCAAAGAGGTTAAGAACGGGGAGGGACCGCATCCCGTTAAAACATCGAAGGGATGGCTTCATCTCGCCCACGGTGTCAGAGGGTGCGCAGCAGGATTGCGGTATGTTCTTTATCTCTACATGACTGACCTCCGCGATCCTTCCAGAGTTATTGCCGAACCAGGCGGTTACTTCATGGCGCCCGAGGGCGGGGAGCGCACTGGCGATGTCTCAAATGTCCTCTTCTCCAACGGCTGGATAGTCGATGAGGACGATACGGTATATATCTACTACGCATCGTCAGACAGTCGTATGCATGTTGCAGTGTCAACGATTGACAAACTGACGGATTACTGTCTTAACACACCTCCTGACGGTTTTCGCTCTGCGGAATCGGTAAAGGCAATAAATAGGATCATTGCCCGCAATAACGAATACCTGAAGAAATGACCCGGACACCGGAACATTTACCGGCAGAGATGAAGACCGATGCCCTGGAGGAGCTGAACCGGGACATCCTGCCTTTCTGGATAAAAAGGATGCCTGACGATAAAGAGGGTGGCTTTTATGGCAGGATTGACGGTAAAAATAATATTATTGCCGGTGCCCCAAAGGGTGCGATACTTAATGCCCGTATCCTCTGGAGCTTCTCTGCAGCCTATATCACCGTGAAAGATCCTATGTACCTGGAGATGGCCACAAGGGCAAGGAACTATATCTTCAGCCACTTCTTCGATGAGAAATTCGGAGGTACATACTGGTGCCTGAGGAGCAACGGTGAGCCGCTGGAGACAAAGAAACAGATATATTCACTGGCATTCTTTATCTATGCCCTAAGCTGGCATTATATGGCCACAGGAGACAGGGAATCGATTGAAAGGGCTGTCAGTCTCTTTAAGCTGATCGAGAAGCACAGTTTTGACCGTGGTCTGAACGGTTACCTTGAGGCCTTTGACCGTGAGTGGGGCGAGCTATCCGATCTGCGTCTGAGCGCAAAAGATGCCAATGAGAAGAAGACGATGAACACGCATCTTCATATCCTTGAGGCATATACCAGTCTGTACCGCATCTGGCCGGATGCAAAGCTGAAGAAACAGCTTCGTAACATGGTTCACATTTTTGCGGAAAAGATCGTTGACCCTGTGACCTCTCACCTGAACCTCTTCTTTGATGAGAACTGGAACTGCCGGTCGACCATAGTCTCTTACGGTCATGACATAGAAGCTTCATGGCTCCTTTATGAGGCTGCCGCAGCGCTCGGCGAGGAAGACACGGTAAAGGACATCTCGCTGAGAATTGCGTCAGCAGCCATGGAAGGGCTGGCTGACGACGGCAGCTTGATTTATGAGAGGGATGATGCAATAAAGCATATCTACAGAGACCGTCACTGGTGGGTGCAGGCAGAGGCTGTGGTGGGGTTCATCAACGCGTGGGAGCTGAGCGGTGAAAGGAGCTGGCTTGATCGTGCAGTAAAGGCATTTAACTACATTAAAACGCACCTTGTCGACCATGTGAACGGTGAGTGGTACTGGAGCATACGTGCCAACGGCATCGTCAATACATATGATGACAAGGCCGGGTTCTGGAAATGCCCCTATCATAATACGAGGATGTGCCTGGAGATTATGGCAAGGAGCAAGGAGCATTGAGCAAGGGGCTGGTAGTTCTTAAGTATAAAATTTCTCCTCCTAAGTTAGGAGGAGTACCCCGACGAAGGAGGGGGGAGGTGGTCTGTTTTTATTCGAGGTAAAAGATTAGCCCGGTCGAAAGCCGACTGCTGACTACCTTCATCATACCATGCTCCTTGCTCCTTGCTATTTCGACTCTTTTCACTATCTTAGTAGACTAACAATTAATAACTAATGAAAGGAATTATGCCATGCTTTATGGAATTATTATTTTCTTCGTTTTGCTTCTTTTCTTCTGGGGAATAAGAATTGTAAGGCCCACCCAGAGAGGCCTTATTGAGAGACTGGGCAAGTATCACAATTTTGCGAATCCGGGTTTTCACTGGATTCTGCCAGTCATTGACAAGATGTACCTTGTGAATGTGACCGAGCAGATGGTTGATGCTGAACCGCAGGAGATCATCACCAATGACAACCTGAACGCCAGCGTTGACGCCCAGGTTTATTTCCGGGTGAAGGCTGACGAGGATAGCGTGAAGGGTTCGATATACAATGTTCAGAACTTCAAGTACCAAATTGTCAACCTTGCACGCACTACACTGCGTAACATCATAGGTACGATGACGCTTAAGTCGGCCAACAGTGAGCGCGGCAAGATCAACGCTGAGCTTTACAACACATTACATACAGAGACCAAGGGCTGGGGTATTGAGATCGTCCGTACTGAGCTGAAGGAGATTGATCCACCGAAGGATGTGCAGGAGACGATGAACAAGGTTGTGAAGGCTGAGAATGAGAAGATAGCAGCCATAGACATGGCTTCCGCCACGGAAACCGTTGCCGACGGTGTCAAGAGAGCGAAGATCAAAGAGGCTGAGGGCGGGAAGCAGTCGAGGATACTTCAGGCTGAAGGTGAAGCTGAGGCTATCAAACTGGTGAATGAGGCTGCCGAGAAATATTTTATCGGTAACGCACAGATATTAAGGAAGCTGCAGGCGCTGGAGACCTCATTGCAGGCCAACTCAAAGATCGTCGTTCCGACCGGCAGTGACCTGGTGAATGTGATAGGTGACATGGCAGGTATTGCCCCGTTACCGGGTAAAAAATAATTAATAGTAAATAATTATTATTTTTGCACCCACAAAGGCATGGTCGGTTGTCCGAGTGGCTAGGAATCGGTCTGCAAAACCGGGAACGGCGGTTCGAATCCGCCACCGACCTCAACAAAATCCTCCCCACGCAGTGGTGGAGGATTATTTTTTTAGCCCGACCTGAACTTATTAAAACCTTATTGTTATTCCCAATCCAAGTGCCATTGAGTTTTCTGGCATTAAATTAAACTTCTGCAAAGTAAGCTCAGCTTTAGCCTTTCTGCTGCCTCCGACTGTCCATACAGGAACGCCAATTATTATATCAGTAATGCCGGCCAAACCAGTAATACCTATAACAACTGCACCAGCCCACGAACCATGCGGGTCTTCCGGCGGACCATGCGGTTTCGCGTTGTTCAACATAATTATTCCAGTAACAAAGCCTGTTGTCATTACACCGAGGCCGGTTAATGTCAAAGCCCTTCCCGTATTTCTCATCTTAACAGCTTTATCCATGTAAAGATTAAGTTGGTCAGCATTTAATGCATCAGGATTAACTTTCCTCATTATCATTTCCGGGGCAATAAGAATTTTTTCGACTTCATCGGGAGAAAAAGTGAAATATATTCCTTCTGATGTTTTGAACCTGCATTCTGTCTTTGATTGCCCGAGCAATTTCCCCACTGCTTTGTACCCGTTCTTCAGATACAGGGTATCCTGTGATTGTTGTCCATTGGCAAGCAATGATATAAAAATCAAAATTATAGCACTTATCAGTATCCTTTTCATAGACTTATTTTTTCTCTTCAAAATCGTTAATGGTCAGGAAGGAGTACTGGTACTCCATAGGCAGGATCTTTGCATATTCTTCAACAGGGCAATCTGCAAGACAGGCGTTTATGATTTTCCGGCCAAGGGGCAGGAGATCAGGCTCAAGGAATGTCTGAAGTTCTTTCCTGAAGAAATTGCGTAGTATGATGGATCCTGCATCATAGCCCTCCTCACCGATTTCTGTCTGCCGGTAAACTTTCAGAAATCTTGTTGGTATACGGGATCCTTCAATCGTCAGGTAATTAAGTTCATAGCCGAGTAACGGACAGCGTGCAGGCTGGTACTGGTCATGTCTCAGCCTGGCATTGCCCCTGCGGGTAAGGTATTCGCGCATCAAGAGCTGTGGCTTAAATCCTACTTTCCATGCTCCTATATGCTGGTTTGGGGTTAAAGTATAACGCACTCTTGGAGTATTGACTATCTGTTCGAGCAAAAGGTTTGCGTGCCTCACCCGCTTACCCGTTGCAAAAGGCCAGTAGGAGCCTGCGCCTTCGCTCTCCATATCACCCCCGCTCGTTATGCTGGGATTGGCATAGCCCCTCGGGCTGACCAGACGCCAGAGCCAGGCCAGAGCCGGAGGAAGAATATGGAACAGTCCGGCGATGCCGTATGACGGTTTTTCAGCAGTGCATGGAGGCATCCTTACACCGAAATTACGAACATCAACCGTCACAGGCCTGCTGATGACCCCTGGCACGATATGCCTGGGTAGGACAACCCTCGGATTAGGACAGCGCTTTCCCGGGGCGTCCTCTGTATGATTCCATATGAGCGCAGTGCCATCAGGCCTTGTGTCAATATTAAGGAAGAGCAGAGGCTCACCCGGATTGATTGTGATCTTCTCAAGAAAAGGATCATCTCCATAACCGGTCACACCATCGACACGTATGAACCAGGCATTCTCAGCATCAGCAACAGTCAGCTTACCGTTAGTTTGCTGGTATGACGGGTGGCAGAGAGCCATATCATCAGTCACCGGATTAAATGAGCAGAACAGAGGAATTGATATCACCCTCTTCTCTCCGGTTAAAATATTTTGCCCGATCAATATCTGGCCGTTTGGCTCACGAACCAGGTTTTGTATCATCTCACTTTTTCCTCCACCACTTGCCCCTTCATGCATGAACGTGGTAATATTATCATACGGACTGACAACCTGCACGGTAGAGCAATGGGTTGTCAGCCAGCTTTCGGCCTCACCTTTCGCCAGGAGCACACTGTAAAAGCCTTTCTTTGCGCTGGGGCCGGGGTAAAGATTATAGGAGAACATCTCATGAAGACCATCCAGTCTGTTGTGCACGACTATCTGTCTGCCATTAAAATGGGTGTGCCGGAAGGGCGGAGCAACATAAACGACTGATTCAACAGAAAATCCTGACGGCAGATCATCAACAGGCAGAATTTTCTGTAAGAGTGACAATCCAAATGCAAAAAAAGAAGCATTCAGCGGAGTGACTACAATGCCTCCTGCACCGACAGGGTAGTTGCCGGCAAAACAGAGGAAGATACCTATCTCCTGCTCCTTAAGCCATTCGAATGTCTCACTCCTGAGCTTACTGAACTCATAACCGTATTCATCCTCAAATCTCTTTTTGTCTGTCGGTTGGGAATCTCCGATTAACATCGTGTCAGGATCACGTCTGCGCATATATGGCTCAGTGTAGTTTGCCGACAGTCCGTTAGTAACGCGGTGCAGCTTAACTTCAGTAACCTCTCCTTTCCCGGGGATACTATA
>JADGPV010000209.1 GCA_017882245.1 Bacteroidales bacterium
GCTGAGTGACCTGTTCTATCACCCTTCCTGCAAAATTCTCAGGTACCTGCACTGTCAGTATCTCTACCGGCTCATGATCTATGCCCTTAATATTCCTTATAATTACCTTTGGCTGACCCACCTGCAGTTCAAAACCCTCGCGCCTCATGGTCTCGATAAGTATTGAAAGGTGAAGAATGCCTCGCCCGAAGACCATGAAAGATTCTGATGAACCTGTCTCCTCAACTCTCAGGGCTAGGTTCTTTTCAGTCTCTCTGAAAAGCCTGTCTCTCAGCTGGCGTGAAGTGACGAGTGTGCCTTCGCGTCCGAAAAAAGGTGAGTTATTTGCAGCAAAGAGCATGCTCATTGTAGGTTCATCGACATGGATATGAGAAAGACCCTCCGGATTGACAGCGTCAGCTATTGTATCACCTATCTCAAAATCTTCTATACCGAACAGTGCACATATCTCACCTGACCGTATCGGTTTTTTAGTCTTTTCCTTTCCCAGTCCTTCAAAAAGATAAGCCTCCTTGACAGTGTTCAGGACAACACTTCCGTCGCGTTTAATGAGTGAGACCTGGCTGCCAGGGATAAGTATACCCCTGCTTATTTTACCGACTGCTATGCGTCCCTGGTAGGAAGAATAATCAAGCGATGAAATTCTCATCTGCAGGGTGCCTTCCACCATCTTTGCCGGTGGAATATGTTTCAGTATGGTATCGAGCAGATAACTGACATCAGTTGCCGGTTTTGACCAGTCAGGCCCCATCCAGCCCTGCTTTGAAGAGCCATAAACAGTCGGGAAGTCAAGCTGGTCTTCCGTAGCCTTGAGGCTATGCATCAGGTCAAAGACTTTTTCCTGCGTTTCCTCAGGTTTGCAGTTTGGCTTGTCAACTTTATTGACAACCACAATTGGTTTCAATCCCAGCTCAAGGGCTTTCTGGAGCACAAAACGGGTCTGGGGCATAGGCCCTTCAAATGCGTCAACTATCAGCAGAACACCTTCGGCCATGTTAAGAACCCTTTCCACCTCACCCCCGAAGTCAGAGTGTCCCGGAGTATCAATGATATTGATCTTGACATTTTTGTACCTGACGGAGACATTTTTTGAGAGTATTGTGATACCTCTCTCCCTTTCAAGGTCGTTGCTGTCGAGAATGAGGTCTCCCATGACCTGGTTCTCCCGGAAAAGCTTTACCTGGTATAAGATGCGGTCAACAAGAGTTGTTTTGCCGTGGTCAACGTGTGCAATTACGGCTATATTTCTTATTTCTTCCATTTGCAGATGCTATTGGGCTGCAAAAGTAGAAAAAGAAATCTTTCCGCGCGTAAAGGCCGGTTTTTAAATTACCACCGTTATGATTGAATGAGCCAGGCTGGTAATATCTGCTGCTTTTTTGTCTATGCACAATTTAAGGTCAGTTGCCTGGTCAGACTTGTTGAATATAATTACTACAATTTCTCCATCAGGATTTATAAAGCCTGTCGTTTCAAGATGGTCCCTTGAGGAAGAAACACCTATTCTCTTTGCACCGCGATGGATAAACCTGGAGAAATGCCCTATATAATAATAGGCATTGGTATAAATGATCTCGCCTGTTTTGGTATCAGCATGAACGGGTGCAAAGCAGAAATTCCCGACATGGTTAGGTCCGCCGTTTTCATCAAGCAGTATATTCCAGTCAAACCATGCAACGGTTCCGCAATTGAAATCGTTGACCATTGAATGGGCGTAATGCTCGCCCAGATCCCAGCTGTCAATCCTGGCAGTATTAAAACTTTCGGCGCATCCCTCGGTAAAGAGTATTTTTTTATCAGGATATGAATCGTTTACCAGCCTTACATTGCCGAACTGCATTTCACCCCCTGTCCATGGTTCGTACCAGTGAAAACCGAAGCCCCATACATATTTTGCAGCTCTCTGATCGTTCATGATAACGGTTGCCCTTTGATGAATAAGATCGCGGTTATGGTCCCAGGCAATTATTTTTATACTGCCGTAAGGGCTCTTTTCAACGGTGGTGCCGAGGTATTTTCCGATAAATTCAGCCTCGTCATCTGCAGAATAGATGCACGAGTCCCAGGTCTGAACTGCCAGGGGTTCATTCTGGGAAGATATGGCCCATACCGGAATGCCCGTCTTGGTATAGGCATCTATGAATTTGACAAAGTGGTTTGCCCATACTTGCTTATATTCATCGAGAAGCTTTCCGCCATGCAGCACATCTTTGTTTGTTTTCATCCAGGCGGGAGGACTCCATGGGGAGGCGAAAATCAGGACCTCTTCATCAGCTGCCGCTCTTGCCTCTTTGATCAGTGGAATCTTAAATTTCTGGTCGTGGTCAATAGTAAAAGATTCAAGGGAAGCATCCCCGTCATTGACATATGAATATGATGATGAAGAAAAGTCGCAGCTGGCAATATTCACACGTGCCAGGTTGTAGCCTATCCCTTTTTCTCTTCCGTAGTATGCTTCTATTACTTCTTTTCTTTTCCCCTCGGGAATTTTATAGTATGTTTCCGCTGCGGCATCAGTTATCGCGCCACCAATGCCTTCGATAGTCTGGAAAGTGACTTTTTCATTAACAAAAATAATCGGTTGTCTTTCTGACAGGTGTTCATACTCTTCGAACTTCAAATTTGCCACTGGAGTCAATCTGAATGCTGTATCCCTGGCGGTAATATAGACTTCATTTTCATCCGTATTGACCTGGAGAACCGTATTGGTATTTGCAGGTTTATTACCGCAGCTCATCAGCCCGAGAGTCAGGCTGGCAGTTATTAGATATGCCGGGAGCTTGTTCATGTGGTTTTGTTTTAGTGTCTTATTATTATGCTATTTACATAAATTTTCTGTTCAGAACCAATTCATTTATAAAATTTCTGTTGTTTATAATTCTTCCAGGAAGCAGCAATTACAGTCGGCTTGAGCCGGCGAATACTGCATTAGTTCTAAAGAGTTTGGTATCTTTGAATCGATTTTAAAGCAGAAACTATGCCCGGAAGAAAATGTACACAAATAGTGAGAGGACAACATGCCATTGACGGAGCCGGTGTTCATTTGCGCAGAGTCCTTGAATTGAATACGGTTAAGGATTTTGACCCTTTCTTAATGCTGGATGGATTTGATTCCACCGATCCCAAGGATTATATCAAGGGGTTCCCGTGGCATCCTCACCGCGGAATTGAAACAGTCACCTACCTGTTACAGGGAGAAATAGACCACGGTGACAGCCTCGGCAACAAGGGAGTCATCAGGAACCTTCAATGTCAATGGATGACGGCGGGATCAGGTATTATACACCAGGAGATGCCTAAAGCCACTGAAAGAATGCTTGGATGTCAGCTCTGGGTCAACCTTCCGAAAAAAGAGAAAATGACTCAACCGGCTTACCGCGACTTAAAGCCTGAAGCTATCCCGGAAGTTCAGGAAGAAAACGCAATTGTAAGGATCTTATCAGGCAACTACAACGACAAGCACGGGATTGTTAAAGGTGAATATGTAAAAATTCAGTACCTCGATGTTGCGTTGAAGCCGGACAGCGTCTGGCACTATCATCAAACACCCAACGATCAGACCTTGTTTCTCTATCTGATTGACGGCACTTTAGCTGCGGATGAGGCCCTGGTCAGTTTTGAAGAAAAAGCCTGTGCAATTCTTATGTCAAGTTCATCTTCTAATGGCTCTGATTATGATGAAGTTACGGTCAAGGCCGGACCTGAAGGAGCACGGTTTCTGCTTATCGCCGGCAAACCACTTAAGGAACCGGTTGCATGGGGCGGACCTATTGTAATGAATACGGAAGAGGAATTGAACCTGGCCTTCAGGGAGCTTAATAACAATACCTTCATAAAACACAGCAAACCGCAGGAATTATAAAAATCTTTTGATATTTCAATAATCCAGTAATCAGCGGTTCATATGGCATCCTCCTCCCTCAGGAAATTCGTTTACCTATCTATTGTTGCTGCACTGCTGACGATCTCGATAAAGCTTATCGCATATCTGCTTACAAATTCTGTCGGATTGTTATCTGATGCATTGGAGTCATGCGTGAATCTAATTGCTGCAGTCGTTGCCCTGATAATGATAAGGCTTGCCGAAAAACCGCCTGACGAACAACATGGATTCGGACATAACAAAGCTGAATATTTCTCAAGTGCAATCGAGGGCGGCCTTATAGTATTGGCCGCAGTAAGCATTATCTGGTCAGCCATACCAAGAGTTATACATCCTAAGCCTCTTGAAAACGTAGGTGCAGGTTTACTCCTGGCAGTCGGTGCATCACTTATAAATTTAGTAGTATCAATTATTTTAATTAAGAATGGGAAGAAGCACAATTCAATTACCCTTGAAGCAGATGGCAGGCACCTGAGGACAGACGTTTTAACATCCGCAGGTGTATTGATTGGAATTGCACTAGTCAAACTGACAGGCTGGCTGATACTCGATGGAATTGTTGCAATTGGAGTAGCGATTAACATCATCTGGACAGGATATCAGCTAGTAAGAAGGTCTGCTTTAGGATTGCTCGATACTTCCATTTCGAAAGACGAAATGGCTAAGATAAATCAGGTCTTTGAAAAATATGACCGGCAAAATATTGAATTTCATTCTCTGATGACAAGGCAGTCAGGACAGCGAAAATTTATCATGATGCATGTTTTAATGCCCGGGAAATTAAGTATTCACCAGGGTCACGCAATTGCAGAGAAAATTGAAGAGGATATCCGGATGGCGTTTGCGGAGTCGCAAACTACCGTGTTCACTCACCTTGAGCCAATTGAGGATCCGTCATCAATGCTTGATATCAATATTGACCGTGCCAATAAATAAAGAGGCCTGAATATTTTGATGATTGTCATTTATGTCGGCGGATGCAACCGCTTACTGAACCATTGACGGACCGAGCGCATTGTCTTGAGCTGGTATGGAGGTGCATGACGACGGCACGTGGCCCTTTCATCACTGTTTTCCGGCGCTCCCCAGCGAATCTCAATTCCATCGTTGGGATTATACGCCATTTCAAAGGCATCCCTCCTTTTAAGTAACTCACTTACAGTCAGTTCCTGCAATGAACCATCCGTACGGGCATAACTGACCGAAATTTCTGAGGCCTTCTGATCAAGGAGCGATTGAAGTTTTGTCCTGACCTGTTCCGGAGAGCCCTGTCCTGAAAAATTAAAATCCTCCGGCGCCCGGGCAACCTTATCAGGGAAATTGAGTACTTCAT
Source organism: Bacteroidales bacterium (assembly GCA_017882245.1). Classification (GTDB taxonomy): domain Bacteria; phylum Bacteroidota; class Bacteroidia; order Bacteroidales; family VadinHA17; genus SR-FBR-E99. The sequence goes on from JADGPV010000209.1 coordinate 5,217, forward strand.
CCATAGCAATCAAAAGCCTCAGATCACGGTTGGGAGTTGAAAAGTTCTCCCACTGGCCTCCGGCCAGAAAGATGCCGGCGGCACCTGATGGCATGGGAATTATCTCACCGGGATGTGACCTGAGCCAGGCTTCGCCGTTCGCCACGGAAGTAACACGTACCAGCAGCTGCTGGTGAAGTGACTGGATCAGGTCGAGCAATGCAGTTTCAGGATCAAGAGGCTCAGGATTAATCAATCGCTCCATTGTATGATAGAAAACATCGGTTTCCATCTTTCTCTGCTGAAGTGAAAAGGGGGCGAAGCCTGCCGAATCTGTCAATGCTTCGTTTCGCATCAGTAAAGTCTTTCCATTCTGCACTAAAACAGGACGGAAGGCCTTAAATCCCGGTTCCCCAACCACTTCAGATGTATTGAACAGGAAATTACCTTTCCAGAACCGCTTGACACCTATTGTCCCGTCAGGTTGCGCGTCTACTGAAAGAAGCAATCCCGGATGGCTTTTTGTTTGAGAAACCCAACCTACGATTATGAGCGTGTGGCCGTAAGGGTCAGCAAAAACGACACCGGGACGTAAGGCTGAGCGCTCAAGTAAAACCGGGTAATAATCTGAATTCTCATTATCCAATGAAGTCCGTGCTGTGCCTGAATGGACACCATCCATAACTCTTCTGAGAAAAGCATTGAAAGCCAGAACCGGATTCGAATTCGACCGGGAGGTTTCATTTGTGATCCACTGGCCGGTTCCGGGATTATGCCCGATGTAGCCCCGGTCGCATATATGGTAACCGAAGGGGAGACCCAGTTTCCATGCAAAATATGCTCTCAGGAAAAAAGGATTATCGGCACAATCAGGCTGCATAATCACACTTGTTTTCCCACCGGGGTCATCTTCCCCCAGTGAAAAGTAATTGTAAAGGAAATTCTGATCCTTGTTTTGAGTCACCTCATGGAGTGCAGACCAGGAGGCCTGCTCATCGCAGTCATGAAACAAAGCGCTTATCCAGGCAGAATAGATTGCCTCCATGCCGCTATCCCAGCCACGGGTGGTCCTCCAGACCGCACCTGTTGACGGCTCTTCCTTCCCGGGAGCAATTATAAATTCCAGGTTACTGAGTTCCCTTCCTTCCGCTGTTAATGTGACCTTATATTTACCGGCAGAACTTCCGGCAAAATCATCAATCCTCCAACAAGGCAACTCCTCCCCGGTTTTACTTTTCACTGATTTTACGTTACCTGACGGGCCGGTGACGAGGATCTGAGCTTTGAGGATATTTTTTCCACCGGTAGCCAGAATGCGGAATGCTTCTTCCGGACCGGGATTTTTCGGCAAAACAAGCAAAGTATTAACCGGCTGGTCCTTCTCAGGAGTCTCATATGTTTTGGCGGAATCTGAAATCACAGAAGGACCAACGCTTCCCTTCCTGGCTACACCGTCGCCATTACATGCCAAACAACTTATTAAGGTAATTATCAGGCATGAAATCAGCGAACGAATTTTGATACCGGTCATGGTTTTTATGGTCGTACTTTTTGAATTAACGGCTCCTGCTGCGGATTAAATTCGCCTTCCCAGCGTGCAATTACTGCTGTTGCAAGGCAATTGCCCAGCACATTGACCGAAGTCCGGGCCATATCCATTAATTCATCGATACCCAGTATAATATAAATTGGCCATATAGGCAGCCCGAAACTTGCGGCAGTCCCCAAAAGAATAACAAGTGAGGCCCGTGGCACGCCTGCAACTCCTTTGCTCGTCAGCATCAGGGTAAAAACTATCAGGAGCTGTTTTTCAATTGGAAGGTCAATCCCGGATATCTGTGCAACAAAGATGGTTGCAAGTGAAAGGTACAGCGTTGTTCCATCCAGATTGAAACTATACCCGGTAGGCATAACAAATGCAACAATTTTACGTGGGACGCCAAACTCCTCCATTCGTTCCATTGCTATGGGGAGGGCTGATTCAGAACTTGTTGTGGCGAATGCCAGCACCACGGGTTCAGAAACTGCTTTGATGAATTTTTTTACCGGGATCCTGAACAGCAGTGCTACAGGCAGAAATACAACCAGGAGGAAAACAATCAATGAAACGTACAGAGTGGCAAGGAGCTTAAATAAATTGTAGAGTATATCGAGACCCATATGTCCCGTGCTGTAGGCAATTGCCGCAAACACAGCAAACGGAGCAAAATACATGACTAACTGGGTAAACTTGAACATTGTCTCGGCAAGGGCCTCGGTGAACCTGATTATCGGACTTCTATACTTGTCCTTAATCAGGGCAACTGCTATTCCGAAGATGATGCTGAAAACGACGATCTGTAAAACCTGTCCCTCGTAAATAGCTTTTGCTATGTTCTCAGGGAATATATGGAGGATCAGGTCAGAACCCTTCATTACTGTGGCTGCCTGAACTTCACCCTGGTTAATAATGTCAGGAACTTTCACTCCGACACCAGCCTTACTTATATTGATTGCCAGTAATCCTATGAAAAGGGCAATTGTCGAAACAACCTCAAAATAGACCAGGGATTTCCAGCCCATTCTTCCAACCTGCTTCAGGTTGGAATGACCGGCTATTCCGACGACAAGTGTGGCAAAAAGAAGGGGAGCAATAATAGTTTTTATCAGGCGCAGGAATATCATACTGACAACCTGCATCTTAACAGCTATCTGCGGCAGGTCATGACCAAATTCGGCACCAAGGATCATGCTTATTAGTATCCAGGTGGTGAGAGATTTTTTATACATGGCATAACCGACTATTGCTGCGATGGCGATCAGCCTGAAAGCCAATAAGACTGTTTTGCTTATTTTGAGGATGTCATAATGATTGACAATTGTCAATAATGAGACAATGAATATTGATGCCAGAAGAAACAGCAGATAGTATTTAGGGACCTTGTTGTTTTTACTCTTGTTCCCGGAGCCGCTTGAGGAAGTCAAAGGCGTTGAAGACATAAAATCATTTAGTTTGAGTTGTCATCACAAACCTAATCAAAATGAGGCAGATATTCCTTCAGGCCATATGTATTGCATAGTCCCCGGAATTCTGCCAGGAGCTCATCGCTGAAGGGCACACCTTTGTCTTTTCTTTCCAGCCATGTGTAATGTTCTTTTTCGCCAGCAGTATAAATACGCGTCTGACCGGGCATTTTCCTGGAAGCTCTGAGCTCACGCAAAATACTGCCTGTGGTCTTCCTGAAATCTTCAGGATCAGTAAAAGCACTGATATCCACAGCTATAAAGAAATGACCAATACGGTATGGCACTTTCTTCCCGTCTTCCAGACCAATAAGCATCTTCATGAAAGCACCCTGCTGCAACGCAGCTGAAAGTATCTCTACCACAGTAGCGTATCCATAACCCTTATAGCCGCCTGTTTCTTCGCCTGCTCCGCCAAGCGGTGTCAGAGCAGCTTTACCGGCAATGAGGTCTTTAAGTACTTCTGTCGAGTTAGTCTTGCTTTCGCCATTCTCATCAATTACCCATCCTTTGGGTAAATCCTTTCCTTCACGGGCATACAGCTCAACCTTCCCTCTCTGGGCAATTGAGGTGGCACAGTCGAGTAAAAATGGGAAAGGCTCATCGGTCGGCATACCGAAAGTCAATGGATTTGTACCTAGCATGTTTTCAACGCCGAAAGTCGGAGCAATTGACGGACGTGCGTTTGTACCCGTGATCCCGATCATATTCTCGCGGACTGCCATCAGCGGGTAATATCCTGCAAAACCATAGTGGCTTGAATTACGTACAGCTACCATTCCCATGCCATATTTTTTTGCTTTTTCGATGGCCATCTTCATCGCGTTATATGAGATGACATGACCCATTCCGTTTTGACCGTCTATTACAGCAGTTGTCGGACCTTCTCTGACAATTTTATAATTGGTCACAGGATTTAATATGCCGTCCTTAATGCGATCAAGATAAATGCTTTTGAGGCGATTTACTCCATGGGAGTCAAATCCAAGTTTGTCGGCCTGCAGCAATACATCGCCAACTATCCTGGCATCTGCTTCAGGAATGCCTGCCTTTACCATAAGATCAACCATGAATTTTTCCAGTACTTCAAATGGAATGAATTTTTTTCGCATTGGTATTAATTTTTGTTAATCACACAGATAATCAATAAAATCTACCGATTAAAAATAGGAAATATATCTGATAATAATTGCAGACACAACTTTCCTTACGATCTTTGCAATCATAATTTAATACTCACTGCCAGGAACAGCTATGTTCGGATTTTTACGAAATATTGACAATAGAAATTATAAAGCCGGTTATGGAGGCTTAGGCATTCTAAAATTTATAGGTCCCGGACTGTTGGTAACGGTCGGATTTATTGATCCCGGAAACTGGGCGTCAGACCTGGCCGCTGGAGCCGATTACGGATATACACTCTTATGGGTGGTAACCCTGTCTACAATAATGCTCGTCATATTGCAGCATAATGCAGCTCACCTGGGAATTGCTACAGGACTGTGCCTTTCTGAAGCTGCAACCATATATATTAAACCGCGATACTCAAGAATATTGCTTTCATCGGCTATGCTGGCATCAGTCTCTACGTCACTGGCCGAGATTTTAGGCGGAGCTATTGCCCTGAATATGTTATTCAGGGTACCTGTCAGGGCAGGAGCAATTATGGTTACCATATTTGTTATGGTAATGCTTTATACCAACTCCTACAAAGTCATTGAGAAATGGATTATAGCATTTGTTTCAGTAATCGGCCTGTCTTTCCTTTATGAACTTTCCCTGGTAAATATTGACTGGAACTCCGCAATTACAGGATGGGTTGTTCCGTCGTTCCCCAAAGGATCCATAGTTATAATTATGAGTGTATTGGGTGCCGTTGTAATGCCTCATAATCTCTTTTTGCATTCCGAAATTATTCAAAGCCGTCAGTGGAATTTGCAGGATGAAAAAACAATAAAGAAGCAATTGAAGTTCGAGTTTTTTGATACCTTGTTTTCAATGATTATAGGCTGGGCAATAAACAGTGCCATAATTCTTCTGGCCGCAGCAACCTTTTTCAGAACAGGAATACAAGCTTCAAAACTTGAACAGGCGAACCAGTTACTGGCTCCCCTGCTGGGTAACCATGCAACAATTGTTTTTGCTGTGGCACTTTTGTTTGCGGGTGTGGCTTCATCGATTACATCCGGAATGGCTGCCGGATCAATTTTTGCCGGTATGTACAAGGAACCGTATGATATTAAAGACAATCATTCACGGCTTGGCGTTGCCGTCTCACTGTTAATCGGACTGGGTATTATATTTTTAATATCAAATCCGTTTAACGGACTGATTATATCACAAATGTGCCTGAGTATTCAATTGCCTTTAACAATCTTCCTGCAGGTTTACCTGACTTCATCAGAAAAAGTGATGGGAAAATACAGAAATTCCAGTCTTTTAAAATTTCTGCTTTACCTCATAGGCGGAATTGTGACACTTCTGAATATTGCATTATTAATCAGCATATTCAATTGAAAGCAAACCTTTATTAATAAAAAAGAGTGAGATGCCCGCTTTCGCTCACACTCTCACTCTTTCTCTTTTATGGCACCAGGTTATTAACCCGGTGCGTTTTAATTATCTGATCTGACAGATTCCTTTAATTATACAAGAGGTTTAAACGTCCATGTCCAACCAGTACCACATCCGCCTGCAGACACAAATAGTGTCAGGCGATCAGCGGTGAACTCCTTGATTTCGAATACCTTGTTATTATAGCTGCATGCACCCGGGGTAGTTTCCGAACCCAGAATGTTGGCGTCACCTTTTATTGTAAGTTTGGTAAAGTCGGCATTGAATGCAAATGAACTTCCGGTCACGGGAAGTGCATCAGGTGATGCATAATAAGTAAAGTTGGCACCGGCATTCAGGTCAAACACCATCTTGCCTGCAACATCTGAAGGTGGGCAACAAGTGCCTCCGGCGTTCCACCACGCTCCTGCCCAGTTGCCCGGATCTGACATATACCACCAAAATCCATTATCTCCTCCTACACCGTCGAAAACCCATGTCTTCCCCTGGAGGGTTGCCC
>JADGPV010000210.1 GCA_017882245.1 Bacteroidales bacterium
GATGACACTGTCAACACAGCTGCACGGTTCTGGGATATCAGGATAGGAATACATACCGGGACGATCATTGCAGGTGTGGTCGCCCATAAGAAGCTCACCTATGATATCTGGGGTGACACGGTTAACACGGCCAGCCGGATGGAATCATCCGGTGAGGCTGATAAGATAAACATATCAGGAACGACACATGAGTTTGTAAAGGATTATTTTACGTGCGACTACCGTGGAAGAATGCCGGTTAAGTATAAAGGTGACCTGGATATGTATTTTGTTACAGGCATCAGACCGGAGCTGAGTGAACCTGACGGCTCGCCCAACAGGAAGTTCCTCAATAAGATTGAGATGATACGTATCCTCGATGTCGAGGAGCATGTCTTCACAAAATATTTTGAGAATGCGTCACCTGATCTCTTCTTCCACAGTACAGATTATATCCGCAGTGTTTGTCTCCAGGCTGATCTCCTGGCAAGAGCTGAAAAACTGGAAGACCAGGATTATATTTACCTGAGGCTTGCCTCGGTATTTATATCGTTCGGATACGTCTTTGATTATAACGATCCGATGGGTGCGGCAAAGAAGCGTGCTGAAGAAATACTGTCTGTCTATGGCTTCGGCCGGTCAGCTTATGATGCAGTAACAGGACTGATGGATAAAGCTATTCTGCCTGCCCAGGACAGTACCATGGGAATGGTTTTGCATGATGCAGTGTATGACTTTACAGGTAGAGTTGACTTCATTTCCATGGTTGACAGACTTTTCAGGGAAGAGTTGGCATATGGCAAAGTGGATGATCCGAAGATCTGGTTCAAAAACCTGATAAAAACAGTTGAAGAAAACCCGTTCCTGACTGAGACAGCGAGGAGACTTCGGTCTGTATCCCCAGAGGAACAACTATCAGCCCTTCGGGCTTATGCCGGGGAGAAGCTTAACAATACGTAAAATCATTTGGTACTTTACTTATAAAGTGTACATTTGAAAAACTCAAATAACTATTGTTATGGTTAATTTAGACTGGAACAACCTGCCTTTTGGCTATGTCAGAACCGATTTCAATGTAAGATGTTATTTCAGGAACGGACAGTGGAGCAAGCCGGAAAAGTCAGATTCTGAATACATAAATGTTCACATAGCTGCTACGGGTCTTCATTACGGTCAGGAGTCATTTGAAGGTCTCAAGGCTTACAGGGGGCGTGACGGCAAGATAAGGCTGTTCAGATGGGAAGAAAATGCAAAGAGACTTATTTCGTCTGCAAAGGGAATCAAGATGGAGCCGGTGCCCGTTGATCTTTTCAGGGAGGCAGTGTTCACTGCAGTAAAGCTTAATGAGAAATTTGTGCCTCCCTATGGTTCAGGGGCATCATTGTATATAAGACCCCTGCTCTACGGAAGCGGTGCAGAGGTTGGAGTCAAGCCGGCATCAGAATATACTTTCATAGTCTTTGTCACCCCTGTGGGACCTTATTTCAAAGGCGGAGTAAGGCCTGTTAATATGCTGTTATGCCGCGATGTTGACCGTGCCGCACCGCTCGGCACAGGTAACATAAAGGTCGGAGGCAATTATGCTGCCAGCCTCCGGGCCATCGTCAGAGCCCGCGATGAGGGCTACGGCAATGTCCTGTTCCTGGATGCCAGGGAGAAAAAGTATATTGATGAATGCGGACCTGCTAACTTCTTTGGCATAAAAAACAACACATACATTACACCTCTTTCAGATTCTATACTTCCCTCAATAACAAACAAAAGTATTATTGCTATCGCTGAAAAGATGGGAATGAAAGTCGAAAGACGAAAGGTGCCCGTTGAGGAACTTGCCGAGTTTGAAGAAACGGGAGCATGCGGAACTGCAGCGGTAATAAGCCCTATTGCAAAGATCGTTGATACTGACACCGGTAAGATGTACGAATACTGTAAAGACGGCAAACCCGGACCTGTTTCAATGAAACTATACAACAAACTTATAGGGATACAGTACGGCGAAGAACCCGATGATTTCGGTTGGATGACCGCCCTGAAGTAGCCAAGCTTAACCATATTCATTTATCTTATTAACAGTCTGTTATGAAAAAGTTAACGGCTGTTTGAAGATAATGGCCGTTTCTGTACTATTTTTGACACAAAGATCATTTGGTGATAAAGACAGTCGGAGGTATATCCAGGTACAGGTTAGGCAGCTCATACGTAACACTGATAGTTAGTGTGTCCCTGGTGCTTTTCCTTCTTGGAATTTTAGGCATGGTACTCATCAATGCAAGGCAGCTATCCGATTATTTCCGTGAGAGTCTTTCTTTTACAATAATGCTGAAGGAAGACGCCCGTGAGGCGGACATCAGGATGCTGCAGAAGGAGCTTGATGCAAAGAGCTATGTCAAGCAGACGGAGTATGTCTCCAAGGATGAAGCAGCGGTGAAGTTACAGGAGGAGCTGGGAGAGGATTTTCTTAATTTTCTCGGGTATAACCCTCTGATGCCTACAATAGATGTATACCTGCTTGCTGATTACACGCATCCTGACAGTGTCATAAAGATTGAGAAAGTGATATCTGAATACCCTGTTGTTGATGAGGTATACTACCAGGAATCAATCCTTAATCTGATAAATGAGAATGTTAAAAAGATCACTGCATTCCTGTTGATTATAAGCGCTCTGCTTTTCCTGATAGCTCTTACCATCATAAACAACACTATCAGGTTATCCATTTACTCAAAACGATTCTTAATTAATACCATGCAGCTGATAGGTGCGAACAGATCATTCATCAGGAAGCCTTTCATTCTTAAGAGTTTATTCTTCGGTTTTCTTGCGGCACTCATTGCCATAGGGCTCCTGATGGGGCTGATGTTTCTGATCGAGAAGGAGTTTTTCACGCTGTTCACCTATGAGAATATCAATCTCTTTTTACTTTTATGCCTTGCACTGGTGGGCTCAGGAGTGATCATTAATGCTGTTTCGACTTATTTTGCCCTGAACAGGTATCTGGGCATGCACGAGGATAAATTATATTTTTAGAAAATATGAGCGCTAAAAAGGAAGAGGATAAAAAACCTGGTTTTGCCCTTGGCAGGGAAAACTACAAGCTGATGGCCATAGGGTTTGCCATCATCATAATTGGCTTCATTCTGATGGCCGGAGGCAAGTCGGATGATCCTAAAGTCTTCTCTGAAGATATTTTCAGCTTCCGGAGGATTACCGTCGCTCCACTGATAGTCCTTGCAGGTTTCATTTTCGAGATCTATGCGATAATGAAAAGACCGAGGGAGTAATCTTATCAGTGAAATTTAACTTGACAGCAAAGCATGAATTGGTATGAGGCACTGATCTTCGGGCTGGTTCAGGGGTTGACTGAGTTCTTGCCGGTCAGCAGTGACGGACATCTTGAGATTGTCAAGTATATATTTGGAGGAATTGAGGAGAGCTTTCTTTTTTCTGTTGCCGTTCACGGAGCGACAGTGTTAAGTATTATTGTGGTTTTCTGGAAAGAGATAGTAAAACTTCTGCAGGGGGTCTTTAAGTTCAGAATGAATGAGGAAACGATTTATGCGATGAAGATCGTTGTTTCAATGATCCCTGTAGCTATAGTCGGGTTTACTCTGAAAGATTTTGTGGAGTCTCTTTTCACTGCCAATATGCAAATAACAGGCTCATTTTTACTTGTCACGGCTCTCTTTCTGGTTTGTGGTCATTTTGTA
>JADGPV010000211.1 GCA_017882245.1 Bacteroidales bacterium
GATGATTTTTTGCAGAATATCTGAGGCAACTTCACTCTTTGTTTTCAACTCAAATTTATCAATATTATTGTTACGGTCAATGATAGTGATACGGTTGGTTTCATAACCAAAACCGGCACCTTCATCCCGTAGTGAATTGAGGACGATCATGTCAAGGTTCTTGCGTTTAAGCTTGTCTTTGGCATTTTTAACCTCATCATTTGTTTCCAGGGCGAAGCCGGCAAGGAACTGTCCGGGTTTCTTCAGGCTTCCCAGAATCGCAGCAATGTCTTCAGTAGGTTTAAGTTTGATGATCATCTCACCACTTCCTCTCCTGATCTTGGTATCGGAAATTGTTTCAGGGGTAAAATCAGCAACTGCGGCAGCCAGGATGGCAATATCGCATTCGCCAAAAACCTTAACGGATGCCCTTTTCATCTCAGCTGCAGTTGTGACGTTGACAGTGTTTACCAGAGAATGAGAGGGTCTGAGACTGACAGGCCCGAGAACCAGGGTCACGTCCGCTCCGAGCGCCGCGGCTGCATCGGCGAGGGCAATGCCCATACGTCCCGATGAATGGTTACTGATATAACGAACAGGGTCAATCGGCTCCACCGTGGGTCCGGCATTGATGAAAACTCTTTTGCCTTCGAGGGCCCGTTCAGTTATTTTTTTTTTTGAGAAGAACTCCTTTATCTCCTTCACTATCACTTCAGGCTCAGCCATACGGCCTTTGCCCTCAAGACCACTGGCGAGTTCGCCTGTGTCAGGCTCAATGATGTGATTGCCAAATGATTTCAATGTCCTGATGTTCTCGGCTGTCGCCGGATGGACCAGCATATCCAGATCCATTGCAGGGGCCAGATATACCGGGCAGCGGGCTGAGAGATAGGTTGTCAGCAGCAGGTTGTCTGCTATGCCCCCGGCCATCTTTCCGATGGTATTCGCTGTCGCCGGGGCGATCAGATAAACATCAGCCCACAGTCCGAGTTCAATATGGCTGTTCCACCGACCGTCCTCCGGATCAAAAAAATCAACCAGTACAGGATTCCTTGACAGTGTAGCCAGCGTGAGTGGCGTGATGAACTCTTTGGCAAGGGGGGTCATAACGACCTTCACTTCAGCCCCTTCCTTTACAAGTAACCGGATGATAGTTGCAGCCTTATAAGCTGCAATACCTCCGGTAACACCAAGCAGTATCTTCCTGCCTTTTAGCATATTATGAGTTTATTTTTTCTGCTTCTGCTCCTTTTCGGGATTGCGGTAATAAATCTTACCGTCCTCGAACTCAGCCAGGGAGATGAGAGTGGGCTTAGGAAGTCTTTCATAAAACTTCGATATCTCTATCTGCTCCCTGTTCTCAAATACCTCCTCAAGGTTGTCGTTGAAAGAAGCAAACTCCTCAAGCTTTGAGTTAAGCTCCTGTTTCATCTCGACACTGATCTGGTTTGCCCTTCTGGTGCAGATGATTACGCTTTCGTATATGTTACCTGTGGAAACGTCAAACTTATTCGGATCCCTGGTAACGGTTGTGTAAGATGCTGATGTCTTTTTATAATCCATATCTGTTTAAATAATTCAGTTACTTTTTGTTTCCTTTACTGATGTATCAACCTTCAGAAACTTTCCAGTATTCTGGAAGATCTTCGTTGCATCCCTGGAGTATTTGGTTTGCGGGAACTCTTCGATGAATGAGTAGTAATCGTCCAGCGTTGCCTGGTAGCGCTCAACCTGCTTTGCCGATATGCTTTTCTGGGCATACATGTAAAGAGCATCAAGCTTAAGGAACATAAGCTCCTCTCTGTATTTCGTATCAGGATATTCCTTCAGGCTGTTAGAAAGCGAAACCGTGGCTGCACGATACTGCTTAAGGTCATAATACAGCCTTCCGCTCATGTATGATTTTTCCACGAGTTTTTCCTGCATCTCTTTTATTCTCGCCTTGCAGTCATCTGACCTGGTGCTGTTCGGATACCTCGTCATGAAGATCGTGAAGCTTTCAATAGCCTTCTTTGTATTGGCCTGATCAAGCTCCGGTCTCGGACTAAGGTAATAGTCGCACATGGCAGCGAGGTATGCAGCCTCCTCAGCATTATTGCTTCCGGGATATGTATCGGCAAAGGTCTGATAGTATGTCCCTGCCATGATGTAGTCCTTTATCTTGAAATTGGCCTGTGCATTGATCCAGCTTAGCTGCTCACCGTCTTCGGTAGCCCTGTACCTTGGCATGATCTGGTCAAGGAGCTCAATTGACTTGATATACTTGCCATCATCATAATAATCATAGACCTTCTGCTTCTTGAGCTCATAATCACTGCTCTTGAGAAGCTTCTCGTACTCGCCGCATGATGTTGCGATGAGCGCCAAAAGAATTATTATCAAAGGTCTGATCCTCATACCTGAAATGTTGCGCAAAATTAGTATTTTTTTCTATACGTGGTTCCGGTCAGATGCAAAAGTGCTCTATTTAAACGGGGAATGTGGTTAAAGAACTGTTAATATGTTGATGCAAATGGGTATAAATAGGTAACCTGACTGCAATATGTTTTTCATAAATTTGCGGGCGTTAATCAAAATACAGACCGAAGTGGATATTTTCGACAAATTCAGAAAGAACCGTGGTGCACTGGGACAGTACCAGGAGCAGGCTGACGGATACTTCATGTTCCCGAAGCTGGAGGGCGAGATAGGCCCAAGAATGAAATTCATGGGTAAAGAGGTACTGAACTGGAGCCTCAACAATTACCTTGGACTGGCTAATGACCCTGAGATACGCAAGGTGGATGCAGATGCAGCTGCACAGTATGGACTGGCTTACCCTATGGGTGCCAGGATAATGTCAGGACAGACAACAATGCATGAGAAGTTTGAACAGATGGCCGCCGAATTCGTCGGCAAGGAAGCTGCGTACCTTCTCAACTACGGATACCAGGGCATGGTTTCAATCATCGACTGTCTGGCCGGAAGACATGACGTCATCGTCTATGACTCTCAATCGCATGCATGCATAATGGATGGCCTGAGGATGGTACTTGCAAAGCGTTTTGTCTATCCTCATAATGATATGGCGGGCTTCGAGAAGCAGCTTCAGCATGCAGAGAAGGTTGTTGCCGAAACCGGCGGCGGCATCCTCGTCATCACCGAGGGCGTATTCGGCATGGCAGGAGACCTCGGCGCACTCGACAAGATAGTGCCTTTCAAGAAGAAATATAAATTCCGCCTCCTTGTTGACGATGCACACGGCATCGGAACAATGGGCAAGACTGGTGCAGGTACCGGCGAACACTTCGGTGTCCAGGATCAGATTGACGTTTACTTCGGCACCTTTGCCAAGAGCTTTGCAGGCATTGGCGGGTTCGTGGCAGGAGAAAAAGACGTCATAAGCTACCTCAGGTTTAACCTCCGTTCGCAGATATATGCCAAATCATTGCCGATGGCAATGACAATAGGAGCCATCAAACGCCTCGAGATGATCAAGACCCACCCCGAGCTTCGCGAAAAGTTGTGGACCATAGCAAGGGCACTGCAAAGCGGCTTCAGGGAGGCGGGCTTCGACATCGGTAAAACTCAATCGCCTGTCACACCGGTCTACTTCAAGGGCGGAGTAGCTCAGACAACTCATCTGATTAAGGACCTGAGGAAGAACTACGGCATATTCTGTTCCGTGGTCATCTACCCTGTCGTGCCTAAAGGTGTCATCATGCTCCGCATTATACCTACCGCAGCGCACACAATGGAAGATGTAAAATATACTGTCCAGAGCTTCAAGGAGGTAAAGAAAAAGCTTGAGACAGGTGCCTATCCGAGTGATCAGATAGCGGATTTCAATAACTAAAAAACATCCTTCCCCTTATAATACAGCACCTTACGCCTTATCCCGGTGTAAGGTGCTTCACTATTGCCTATTGCCTGTTGTCTTCTGCTGCCTGTTCACCGGCTGTAACGTTTCCCCTCCTTATTCGTCATACTAACAAAACACAATTCATTAACCTTAAAAACGGACAGTCATGAAAAAAATGGTTTTAACAGTTATTATTGCCATATGCGCCTCTTCGCTCTATGGCCAGAGAGATGCACTGGATGATTTCTTCAATACCTATTCGGACCAGGAAGGCTACACCGTCGTAAATATCAGCGGCAGCTTATTCGGTCTTTTAAAGAAATTTGATGATGATCCCGATCTGGCAAATATGGGCCAGAAGATCACCTCGGTCAGAATTGTAAGCCGTGAAGGAGACCATGACTTCGGCAGACCGGATTTCATGTCAGATCTTAAAGGCATAATAAGACGCGGCGGTTATGAGGAGCTGATGAAAGTAAATAATCCGGACGAAGAGGTGCTCTTCCTGGTAAAGAGCGACAGGGATATAATTAAAGAAATACTTGTGATTGCTTCCGGTGACAATGAGACGGTCATACAGATAAAGGGTAACCTTACTAAAGATGATGTCGAGCACCTCTCAATAAATCATGATGATGGTCTAACCGAGCTTGAGGAGCTTGAAACATCATGGAATTGATAACTTTGGGGTACATATTAAGTAAGAATGACGCCAGAGGAGTTCAGGAAAGTGTTTCTGCCGGAAGGACGAAGGCTGTACGCCCTCGCCTTCCACTACCTGAACAACAGGGAGGAAGCTGAAGATGTCGTTCAGGAAGTTATGATGAAGCTCTGGGAAGAAAGAGAGAATTCAGACAGGTATACAAACCCTGCAGGCTGGTGCACCACCGTCACACGCAACTATTGCATTGACATGCTCCGCAGGAGAAAAAGGATAATTATGGATGAGATCAGTGAGGTGAGCACCGTGGTGGAGGAAGGTCAGGACATGTTCGGCACCAATGACAGCAATGAGGCCGCATCTCTTGTTACCGTGATAGTAGGAAGGATGAAGGAGCCGTACAGGAGCGCCGTCATATTGCGCGACATGGAGGGATATTCATATGAGGAGGCAGCCGAAATAATGAAGACAAGCGTCGGCGCACTGCGGACAGTCCTGTCAAGGGCAAGGAAAAGTATCAGGGAGGAAATGGAAAGGATTTACAATTATGGAACAGCAAAAGATAAAAGAGCTTCTCAATAAGTTCTACGAGGGTTCAACCTCTGAAGAAGAGGAGGCACAGATGAGGGAGTACCTTTCTGATCCTTCGGTATCTTCTCTCTTTCCGGAAGCAGAATACTTCCTGAAATGCCGCTGTGCAGTGCCCGAACCCTCCTGGGGGTTTATGGATAAACTTGAGGCAGTGACACACACGGAGAGAAAGATGTCTCCGCGTGGAAAAGCATTGAGATACAGTATGACTATTGCAGCCGGAGCAGCATTATTGCTGGGCTCTTACTTCCTCTTAGATTATCTGAGACCACAGCAGATGAAAGACACCTTCTCGGATCCGGCGATAGCAATGGCAGAGGTAAGGAACATTCTGACCGTGGTTTCAAATAATATGAATACCGGTACAGAAGCGCTGGGTTCAATCAGGGCAATGAGCATAGCACCGGATGCAATCGGCGAATTCGGCAGGATAAATAAAAAGGTGGAAAATAATCTTGGAAGGCTGCGCTATCTGAACGGGTTAAAAGCACCGGTAAATGCAACAGAAAATAATTAATATACATATCATGAAAAAACTTGGACTATTTATAATTCTTTCAACGCTTTCACTGTCAGTCTTCTGTCAGAAGAGTCCGGTGGATGACCTTTTCGAAAAGTACAACGGCAAGGAAGGTTTTACTTCCGTCTATATATCGTCCAAGATGTTCAGTCTGCTTGCCAGGATTGACAGTGAAGATGATGAGTTCCGGAATATAGTCACCCGGATCAAGAGCATCAGGATCCTTTCCATCGACAGCGCGAGAAATGTCAGTGGTATAAATTTCTGCAATGATCTGTTGTCAAAACTTAACAGGACAGGATATGAAGAGCTGATGACTGTCAAGGAGGAGAAAGACGAAGTGCGGTTCATGATCCGCGAGGTTGGCGGGAAGATTGCGGAGCTGGTAATGGTCACTGGTGGTCCCGGGAGCTCTGTTGTGTCAATCACCGGTAATCTTGACCTGAAGACAATCGCCAGCCTGTCTGACAGCATGGGTATCAGGGAGCTGGAAGGTCTGGAGAAGGTGGAGAAATAACAGCAGTAAAAGGTTGTTTGTTAAGATCTTCTGTTAATCCCCTACGGGGAACATATTCAATTTAATTCTCATCCGCTACGCGGTATTAGTATTAAACACCTTTTTGTAACACATCAGATTGGGTAAGTTCCTGCAAACTTTGCGATGTAGGTTGCCCGTAGGGCATTCAGTATTGTAGAAGGCAAATCTAAAACCACAAACCCTTGCTCGTAGAGCATTCAGTATTGTAGTAGAATCATGCATGGATAAAACCCTTGCTCGTAGAGCATCCAGTATTGTAGAAGAATAGATAAATCCAAAATCATTGAGCGTAGCTCATCAAGTATTGTAGTCTTTTGGCCATAAATAAGTAATGTGTTACCTCGTAGAGGTTAAAGATCATCAAAGAATTCAAACAGAAACCTTGGATCATAATCCACCTCACATTTATCCAGAATAGACATATACTCCTCACGAAATGACCTCTTTGCATGATGCACCTCCTGATTTTCGATGTACCGGTAAACCTTTTCAATCTGCGATTTGCTGTATGTGAATCCCCCATATCCCTCCTGCCATGAAAACCGTCCCGGCACTAACCTGTTTTCATTTATAAACAGCGATGAATTGCGTTTGATGTCATGAACCGTATCAGACACGGAAACAGAAGGATTTAAACCGATCAAAATATGGATATGGTCAGCTACACCATTGACAATTATCGATTTATGTTTCATGCCTGTAATTATTCCACTGATGTACTCATAGATACGTGGTCTGATTTTTTCCGTTAACACATTTTTTTTCATGTAGACAGCAAACACGAGTTGCACATACATCTGAGTGAATGTTCCTGGTTTCATAAATGATTGTTTTTTATGCAGCAATCCAAAATTACGAAAAACAGGGGAAAAATTCTTTATCCCCTACAGGGAATTTGTTCCTGATTTTCGTATCTGTCCTACAATACTGAAACCGCTACGCGGTATTAAAATTTACCACCTGCCTGTAACACATCTATATTCCGAATCGTATAATTTGCTGAACATTTAGCCCCGTCTCGACGTTAATGGATTAAAATACCTCTGCTTTTGTTACATAACCACCCTGACAGTATGAACACTCCTGACGAGCTATTACAGGCATATAATGCGCTGTTCATGTTCCTTGGTGGATCAGTCTCACTCGCCCCTGAAGAGAGCGGATTGTCCCACTTCTGCGAGAAGGGTCTGCTGAGAAACCTCCCCATAGAGAGCAGGAACCTGAAATTCCTTGAAGCGAGTTGGATTTTAAAATCACCATGCCCTCATAAGCAACAATGCTGTATGATGGTCAGAGATAACTACGAATCCATATTAGCCGCTAACAGAACCTCAACTGCTTACCCTGTTGCTTCACACTATTGCAAAACCGGAACAGATAAGTATGAACATCGTAAGATGCTTGAGGAGGTCTACCTCAGATATGGATATAGCCGTGCTGCAGAATGCGACCTGGAAGCCGATCACCTGGGCATCGAACTGCTCTTCACCAACCATCTTATTGAAAAATTTCTCACGGAAGATGATTATGAGATCAAAGAGATGATCAGAAAAGATCTCGTGAAATTCATTGCTGAAGAGATGCTCACATGGGTGCCACGGTGGGCTGAAAAGGTCTCCGAGAATTCAGTTACCAAATGCTATACCGGCATTTCTGGGCTTATTATCGGGGGTCTGGAAGATGTAAAGGATATTCTTCGCAATCAGAAATTAGGGTTATAAAAGCGTTTGATCGCTCCCATGTAGTATTCGTTCCACCCTTCCACGATATTTTCATAATCCTCGATCGGAATGTTGGTGTGCTCAACATTTACCGTCGAATTCCCCCCGTTACCGGCTATGCTGATCGTGACAACAGACTCGACTTCCCTGTCGCCAAAGTACCACTCCTGCACCACCCTACGATCAGGCACAAGGTCGATTATCTTCCCGCAGATGTCACCGTCCCACATATTAAACTCCTCACCGGGTTTTGTAACCATGACAGCCGGGTGTCCAGACCAGAGTTCAATCGTATATGGATTTGTCAGTGCCGCATAGATATCTGAAGGTTCGGCATTGATATGATATGTCTTTTTAAAATTCCGCATTTTGTCCACTTTGTTAACTTATTTTTTATCAAATTATAACATTTCTGTAAGATATCTCTCTGCATCAATGGCTGCCTTACAACCGCTGGCCGCTGCCGTAACTGCCTGCCTGTAAACATAATCCATCACATCACCTGCCGCAAAGACGCCAGGCACACGCGTACAGGTCGAGCCAGGCTCTGTAATGATGTACCCTGTCTCACCGGTTTCAACCCATGGCTTGAAGATATCGGAGTTGGGTGTATGGCCTACTGCAAGGAATAAACCATCTATTTTAATATTGAATTTCTCTTCTTCAGGAGTTCCCTTTTCCCGAACAACCACAGCACCCTCAACACCATTGGTTCCGAAGAGGTCATCCAGCTGGCACTTCCAAAGTATTTCTATGTTTGGTGCAGTCATCACTCTGTGTTGCATTGGTTTGCTGGCACGAAACACATCACGTCTGACGATCATATAAACTTTGCTGCACAGGTTAGCAAGATAAGAAGCCTCCTCGCAGGCGGTATCTCCTCCTCCCACAACGGCTACGTCCTTGCCGCGATAGAAGAAACCGTCACAGGTAGCACAGGCAGATACACCCATGCCTGCATACTTTTTCTCTGCCGGTATCCCAAGGAATTTGGCAGTGGCACCGGTTGCGATAATTATTACATCAGCCACTATCTCTGCCGTACCATCAAATGTCACTTTCAGAGGTTTGCCCGAGAAATCAGAGGACGTGGCAATTCCAAACCTTACATCAGTGCCGAACTTCTCAGCCTGTTTGCGCAGGTCCTCCATCATCTCCGGTCCGCTGACACCTTCAGGATAGCCCGGGAAATTCTCCACATCAGTAGTTATAGTAAGCTGCCCTCCCTGCTGGAGGCCCGTGTATAGCACCGGCTTGAGGTTTGCCCGTGCAGCATAAATTGCTGCAGTATAACCTGCCGGTCCCGAGCCTATTATGAGACAACATATTTTTTCTGTTGTCTTGCAGTCAGATTTATCCTCTCCCTTATCTGTTTCCAAAGGCTTGAACAGTTGCATCTGAAATTCTATCTAAATATGACGACAAAAATAATAATTAAATAAAACCCCAATTAAAATGAAACTGTAATATGTTTGGGAGTGATAACGGTAAGGGCTGAGACGTTGTTCTTTGCTACAGTATCAGCCGAAGCGCAGGTCTTTCGTCCCTTCAGAAACTTGTCTGCTGCAAGCTCAGTGTCAAAAAACATCGATGCTTCGATTTGCTGATCTTTCCTTATAATGAGGGCGGTGTAATCACTCAGGTCTCCAAGAGCATCAATAAGAACGGGTATGCCATTGTAGATGCCAAGAGGTCCTCTGATAAGTACCGCACTTTTCATTGTCTCCATATCAAGTCCGCCTACAAAGAAACGGTCCGGATTAAAAGGCGGATCGACTATATGTTCAACCAGGAAGGCAGTTATTTCGTTGGCGGCCTTCTGTTCAGCTTCGGTGCCTTTATCGTTGATTATGTTCACATAAAAACATCCTTTGCAGAACTGTAACTGGTAGGCTGACCGGCATATATGATCTGTCAGTCTGGCCCCTCCGTTACAGCGGAAACGCGATACCGAGAAGATGCCGAAAGCTGCTTCGGCATCCTTCATCCGGTAAGACTCGACTTTTATGTCCCTGCCTTCAGATATCAGCTCTGTCACAACAAGGGTATCAAATCCGTACTCGAGATAAAGCTCCGCGCCGCCGTCGATATATCCGTACAATGATTCTTCGGTGAATGTGCGCTTCTCTCTGACCTCAATGCCCGGTATATCTGATAAATTCATTGAAGACGTTAATGCCTGCGCGCCGGTTGATACCGCCATGCAGCCCAGAAAAAAAGAGATAATTATTTTTCTACAATACATAAATATCCTGTTCAATTATCTAACCCAGTACCACTTCTCTCATATCAATCTTTGTCCTGTCCGCTATGCCGAGGCCTATTTTCTCAGCCTGGACCATGAATTCCAGTGCCATTGGATTGCCCTCTTTCTGGAGACCTTCTGCAATTCGTTTTGCCAGGAGAATGTCATAGCCTATCCTGTCGACCGCCACAGGGTCAGTTCCGGTGATGATGGTCTGGTAATCGCAGAAGAACTGCGGATTGGCGCCAGGACCGCCGTTGAAGCAGCCTTTTATGCCGTCAACGATGTTCAGGACAACCTTGTCGCGCAGGGGAGAAAATGCGCACACCTGTGCGCAGGTTTCGTTCCAGAGTTTGGCATGCAGCCGGCCTGTATTTGAAACTGATCCGAAGGCAAGGTTTTTAAGTGCCAGGGTGACCGTCGGCCCTGCATTCTTCAGGATGGGAATATTTATGATCTTATCGAGATCCTGTGTTACGATCTTTGTGAAATATGAATACTTGCCCCCGTTGATCATATAAGGCATCGTATATTCATCATACTCACCCTCCACATCTGCCCAGTAATACCAGTCGCGGTCAATCATATGCTCACCGTACAACTTTCCATCCTTGCCATAGTAGAGACCATACTTATCCATCTGTTCAGTCCCGACAATTTTAATACCCGGATAGTTTTCCTCAGTAAACCCTGCATCGGTGAGCTCGAATTCGCGGCGGTCCCAGATGGTCAGCTGAGATCTCTTTATCCCGCTGGCCTCAAGCTGTGCTATGACCGCCCTGACCGTCTCATGACTTGTGCTCAGGCTCTTTCCTGCAACAGGATTAACTTTCAGTCCAATTCTCTCACCGGGCAAGACGAATTTTCTCCAGGCTTTTTTCAGTTTCTTTTCCTCTGTCAGCTCGAGCATGGAACGGGCGATCATATCATGAACCTCCTGTTCCATAATGTTGTTCTCTTTCACTGACCTGCTGTTTTTTATGACTGCTACCCGTCCCGGAAAGAGCCCGGGCATTGATCCCGAAGTGCGAGGGACTTTCAGGGCATCGTTAATATTAGTAGCCGGTTTTACTTGCTGAACCGGGACTTCCCTGGTTGTTGATCCCATTGCACTGGCTACCGGTACTGCTGCGGCAGCTGCAGCGCCTGCTCCTGCAAGGCGGAGGAAATTTCGGCGGTTGACGTTGTTCATGGCAAAGGCAAATTACGGTTTTGGCATTTATGATCCGCAAATATAAAAATTTACTGATCCATGCAACAGTCGTTATTCACAAGCTTATTGACAGCTGCCGGCTTTTTTTGCATAATCGGAATAGTTGATTAATTTTGCACCGCTTCACAGCACGGGATGTAGCTCAGCCCGGTTAGAGTACTTGTCTGGGGGGCAAGGGGCCCCGGGTTCAAATCCCGGCATCCCGACTGAGCAAAAAAGCCCATTCGTTTACCGGCGGATGGCTTTTTGTTTTTAGGGACAACGAGAAAGCTCGCTTTCGAGGAGCACACAAAAATAAAAAGTCGCGTCACGCGAAGCGTGATGCAGACTTTTTGCTCAGGATGGTCCTATTCAAGAAACTATAAAATTTCCGTATTATCCTTGATATAAACCGACCGTAATAAGGCGTTTTTAGCTTATTAATTGCCTTTCTATAATCTGGATATCCACTATCATGTGCTACATTACCTTTCATCTGGCATGATATCGCCCCGGAAACACATACAATTTGTATAAAGGGTAAAAGATCAGTGATTGATCCTTCTTTTAAACACGCTTCTGCCGATTCCTGCAAAACAGGTGTACCTGCCAGGCCAAACACCTTATCATTGACTTTACTGACCGGTTCATTTTCTCTGATCGCTAATTCTCCATTGGA
>JADGPV010000212.1 GCA_017882245.1 Bacteroidales bacterium
ACGGTCAGCCCATTTTCGGGTTACCTTTTCCTTCTTGTTAAGGAACTTCGAAGAAAAAGCACTGATATTGGTTCGCATAAATTCGAGATCGATCCCAACTCTTTCATCCCGGCTGACAAGTATGGCTGTTAGCTTGTTAGAGTGTGTTATGCTGATGAAGTGCGAACCGTCCTTAATGAAAGGCTTGTTGTTCTTGTTATAAACTATCCGTGCTTCCTTACCCAGCAGTTCGGCGAGTAGGGCCCTGACACTGAGAAACTCCAGCTTCCGGGAGGTACTGCGGAAAACAGCGTATCTTTTTTTGTCTTCCGGACTCATATCCACCATGGCAAGCAGGGAAGGGAGATCTTCTTCGATCCTCCATACGCCGAAAATGGTATCCTTGTTAATATAGTGCTTTGTGATGCAGCCCATGCTTATCTCCAGGTTAGTGTTTCCATCAGGTGGATGATGTCATCTCTGACAAATGTGATGACGGGTAAAAGTGAATCTTCATTGGGTTCTGCCATGAAATAAAGTGATCCGCGCAGGTAATGCTTTGTGCTGTCGGTGACATAGAACTGTACAGCAGACGCAGTATTGCCTTTCAGATCATAGAGGATGCCATATACGCGGGCAGAATCGTCTGACCATAACTTCTCTTCTATGGCATCAGCCCTGATTGTATGCTTGTACGCAAGCTCACGGGCTGATTCTGTGAGTTTCGCAAGGTTACCATGGAGATCAAAGTATGTGAGGTGTATTTTTGCCTTCAGGGAAGGAAATTCAATGTCCATCCAGCAAGTATCGGTTGCCACCGCCGGCCGGATGTTGATTCTGGCATATTGAGGATATTCAATCGAATAGTTGCAAGGAGTATCATAATGTACGTATTTCTTTTCCGGCAGATCAATCCGGAAATAGCCAGCCGGCTTCGGCACGGACGGATGTCCGCAGGCCGTGAGTATTAAGCCTGTGGTGACAATTGATGCCAGGGTTATCTGCCTCATGCGCCCGCTTCCTTTCTTTCCACGCGAATTTCCTTTATCCGGCGTTTGTCAATCGTTTCAATAATGAATTTAAATCCTGCGGCAGATATTACACGGCCTTTTAACGGGATCTCTTCGATAAGTTCCAGCAGAAGTCCTGCAAGGGTTTCAGAATCTCCCCTGACATCAGCAAAAGGGTTACCTTCAGTGCCTGTGACACGATAAAAGTCGTTCAGCAGGATCTTGCCATCAAATATCCAGCTTCCCTTTTCTGTCTCCCTGTAGAGAGGTATCTCTTCGTCGGTCTCGTCAGTTATCTCACCCACAATCTCTTCGAGAATATCCTCAAGGGTCACAATGCCGCTGGTGCCTCCATATTCATCGACAACAATAGCCATATGTATCTTTTTTTCCTGGAACTCTTTCATCAGCTCGCTGATCTTCTTCGTCTCGGGTACAATATACGGAGGCCTGATGATAGACTGCCACTTGAAAGTATCAGGTTTGCCAAGATGCGGAAGCAGGTCTTTCACGAACAGTATGCCTTTCACATTGTCGAATGATCCGGCGAAGACAGGTATCCTTGAGAATCCCGAATCGATAACTTCAGGCAAAATAGAATTAAAGCCTCTGTGAATGTCGAGCGCAGTTACATCCATGCGGGGACACATGACAGTACTTACACTGATATTGCCAAACCGTACAATGCCCTTCAGAATTTCCTTATCATCCTTGATCTCTGAGGAAGTAAGCTCCAGAGCGTCCGAGAGATCATTTATGCTGATATTGCCGTCCCGGGTCTTTGTTCTTCGTTTTACGAAGAATGTTGACAGTGACAGCAATGAAGCAAGAGGTCGAAAGAGCTTTGTAGCGAAAGTGAGTGCCGGAGCCATTCTTAATGCAAACCTGAGCTGGTTCTTTGAGGCATATACCTTGGGCATGACCTCACAGAATAGCAGCAGGATGAAAGTGATGACGACAACCTCAATGATAAACGACACAACAGGGTTATCACTCAGATCAAAAAGCTTTGAACTGATAAAGGCAGCAAGGATAATAATGGCAATGTTGATGGTGTTGTTGGCTACCAGGATAGTACTCAGTAACCTGTCAGGCTTTGATAGCAGCCGCAGTGCAGTTAAGCCATTTCTTTTTTTGTCATGTTCGAGTTCATCCAGGTCGTTGGGCGTCAGCGAGAAATATGCCACTTCAGATCCGGAGATAAAAGCAGAAGCGATTACCAGGAGGATGAGAAAAATGATCTCTGGTATCAACGCGAAATCAACTCCTGAAACAGCCGTCAGTAAAAATATTCCGGCATGTGAGCATGACAATAGAGTCTCCAAAATCAGGATTTTTGGTTAGCTAAAACGGCAGATCATCTGCTGTATCATGAGTGGTCAGGTCCTCGCTGATATTATTGTCCGGTGAACCTGAAGACTGCGAGGGGGCAGAGTAACTTCCGCCGTTGTTTTGCGTTGCCTGGCCGGAAGATGATTGCTGGCCCTGACCGTCCGGCTTGCGCCCCAGGAGCTGTATTGTATCAGCCTCAACCTCAACAATATACTTCTTATTTCCATCGCGGTCATCATAGGAGCGGTAGCGCAGTTTGCCCTCCACAAGTATCTGCGAACCCTTGCGGATGTAATTTTCGGCAATCTCTGCCAGTCTTCTCCACGCTACGATATTGTGCCATTCTGTCTGTGTTACCTTATCACCTCCCTTGGGAGTATAGGTCTCGCTTGTGGCAAGTGAAAATGATGCTTTGATATTGTTCTCGAACCGTCTGATCTCGGGGTCTTTTCCCACGTTGCCGACCAGAATTACTTTATTGAATGACATAGCTTTATTGAAATTTACTGTTACATGAAGAATGTAAAGTTACAAAAAAATCTGCAGGGAAGGGCAGGGTCACTTATTGCAGCTGCTGTCGCTGGCTGTGACAAAGGGCAAAAAGGTGCAGTTTTAGCGCATATTTTTTATAGGTATCAAAAAATCAGCGGATTCGGAGTGAAAAAAAAGATTAATCAATTATAATTGAGAAATAATATTTTATATTTGCACAACTGAAAAACAGAACATCAAAAATAATTTGTTGAATTTAAAATTCATTCAAAATGACAAAAGCAGACATCGTTAACGAAATTGCCAAGAACACTGGAATTGAGAAAGTGACTGTTCAGAAAACCGTTGAAGCTTTTATGGAATCAGTAAAAGACTCTATGGTTGCGGGCAATAATGTTTATCTCAGAGGGTTCGGCAGCTTTATTGTGAAGAAACGCGCAAAGAAAACCGCCAGGAACATTTCGAAGAATACTACAATTATTATTCCTGCACACAACATTCCGGCCTTCAAACCTGCCAAGACCTTCATAACAAAAGTTAAATCTCACGTTAAGAAGTAAATATTATGCCTAGCGGAAAAAAGAGAAAAAGGCATAAGATGGCAACCCACAAGCGTAAAAAGCGCTTGCGGAAAGACAGGCATAAGAAGAAGAAATAGCATAATGCATAGTCTATACTTTGCATATCTAACCTAAAGATCCAGTGATCTTTAGGTTAGTTGCATTATAAAAAGGCTATTCGCAAATTAACAAATTCCGGAATGTGAGTAAGGATTTAATAATCAGTGTCAGTGATACTGAGATATCCATAGCACTTCTTGAGGATAAGCAGCTTGTCGAGTTAAATAAGGAAAAGCGCAACATTAAGTTCTCTGTCGGCGACATTTACCTGGGAAAGGTAAAGAAGATCATGCCGGGGCTTAATGCAGCGTTTATCAATGTAGGTTTCGAAAAGGATGCTTTCCTGCACTATCTTGACCTGGGCGCTCAGTTCAGGACACTCCATCGTTTTTATACTCAGGCAACACTGAACAGGGGCAAGATGACGCCCGTGTCAAAGTTCAAGCCTGAACCTGATATCGATAAGGATGGAAAAATATCTGATGTTCTGACCTCAGGACAGACAGTGATAGTGCAGATAACCAAGGAACCCATCTCCACAAAGGGGCCGAGGCTGGCATCAGAAGTCAGCATTGCAGGCCGTAACCTCGTGCTGATGCCATTTGCAGACAAGGTCTCTGTCTCATCCAAGATAGAGAACAATGATGAAAGAAACCGCCTCAAGCTGCTCATACAGAGCATTAAACCCAAAAATTACGGTGTAATAGTGCGCACCGTCGCCGAAGGGAAGAAGGTTGCCGTCCTTGATGTAGAGCTCAAAGAGCTCATCAGCAGATGGGAGACAGCACTCTATTCGATTCACAAGGACGTTAAGTCCCCCCGGCTGCTGCTTGGGGAGATGAACCGGACAACTACTATCCTCAGAGATATTCTCAGTACCGACTTCAACAGCATCATCGTCGATGATGAGGTGATAGCCGGCGAAGTGAAAAGCTACATCAGGGAAATAGCTCCTGAAAAAGAAAAGATTGTAAAGGTATACAAAGAGCAGTTCCCGTTGTTTGATCATATTGGCATAGGCAGACAGATCAAGGGACTCTTTGGCCGCACCATTTCATTCAAGGGCGGTTCATACCTAATAATTGAGCATACGGAAGCCCTGCACGTCGTAGACGTCAATAGCGGTAACAGGTCAAAATCAGGCAACGACCAGGAAGCCAATGCTCTCTCTGTAAATCTTGAGGCAGCCAGGGAAATAGCCAGACAGTTGCGGCTCAGAGATATGGGCGGCATAATTGTGATCGACTTTATAGACATGCAGTCCAATGATAACCGCCAGGCTCTCTTTGACAAAATGAAAGAGCTGATGAGCGAAGACAGGGCCAAGCATAATATCTTACCCCTTAGCAAGTTCGGACTGATGCAGATAACCCGTCAGAGGGTCAGACCGGAGATGGCCATAAGCACTGACGAGAAGTGCCCGGTATGCAGGGGAGAGGGCAAAACAGCATCAACAATACTTCTGACCGATGAGATCGAACGCACCCTTGTGTCTGTCATTGAAAAGGTGAAAACACGAAAACTGATGCTTCGCACTCATCCCTACGTTGCAGCTTACCTCAGGGAGGGGTTCTTTTCAGAGATAGGAAAAATCAACAAGAAGCATGGTGTAAGCATAAAAGTGCAGGGCATGCCTTCATACCATTTCCTGCAGTATGAATTTTTTGACCGGCAGGGAAATGAAATGGATATGACATAGAAGAAAGGCGCTGCACGGCGCCTTTCCTGTTTCAGATTGATGATTTTCATTTCTGTATTATTCTGATTTCTCCCCTGGAGGCCTCTATCCTTATTTTCGAATTATCAGGAGAATTACCGTACTTGCCCGAAGTGATGTATGTTTTGTTCTCCTCATTAACCGTCGTACGTTCAGGTTCAGGAGTTACCCCGGAAATAGATACAAATGCATTAGTGTGATGTATATCAAAGGTATAGCTGGCTTTTACGGGCATAAGAAGATCAACATCCGTATATGAAGACTTAATGTCTATCAGTGAAAAGTCTTCATCAATATTTTCGCAGGAGAGGTTACCATATTTCAACGCCAGACTCAGTTCATCACTAAGTCTGCCGGTGTTAATATCACTGAAATAGGCTTCTCCGGTGATGACTGAGGCATCACCAAAGCTCAGATCATCACTCTTGGAATCAATATTCGTTGTTCCGCACTTGTCGATCCAGACCTTTGATGACATGGACGTAAGCTTGATATCTTCTGTCTCCTTTGTTCTTAATTCACTGAAAGACAATATAATATTTCCTTTTTTTATGCTCTTTACATTGGCTTTGCAGAAGGTGAGGTCCAGCTGCGGGGCGTTCATGATCGTTCCTGCATCGAGCGAACCGTTTGACAGTTTCAGCGTCAGCTC
Organism: Bacteroidales bacterium; assembly: GCA_017882245.1. Taxonomy (GTDB): domain Bacteria; phylum Bacteroidota; class Bacteroidia; order Bacteroidales; family VadinHA17; genus SR-FBR-E99. Next base: position 5,803 of record JADGPV010000212.1, read on the forward strand.
AGGGATGTCATCACCTATATATACGTTTCCGTAGCTGTTGGTCACTCTGATAATGGTTGAATGAGGACACTCAATGTAGTAATCAACCTTTAATCTGGACTCGTAGTTGATGATGTTCTTTGTGAGACCCTTGATACTCTCAAAAAGCGGAGTGACTCCCCTGTTGAAACTGGTTTCCGCCCTCACCATCTCATTGGTCTTGTTGATGCTGATATCGACATCAGACAGCATTTCGTCGAGTTTATTCTCTTTATTTGATGTTGCGGTGATCTCAACCCTGATGGAAATTGAATCCCTTGCAGAGTGGCTTATCTGAATATCTCCGTATTTGTTGTTCACCTCAATGACCGGATCATTGCCAACCCTGAATGCCCTCTTGAAAGTTTTGCTGTCAGACATCTCCTGTCCCTGTACGCTTAAAGCACCTGACAGAAGAATTAACATTATCAAATGGATTTTATAATTCATGATCTGTAATATTTTCATTATCAGCCTCTTTCTCTTTCATGAGAGTAAGCATATCTTCCAGCATCTCAATTCTGAGCCTGTAGTTCCGGATCAGGGCTCCAATAACCTCTTCGCTGGCAACGTTGTCCTTCAGATCATTCCTGATCTGTAAAGACAGGCTGTCAAGTTCGCCCATTCCTTTCTCAAGTTCAGTATTGATATCGGGATTAGCAGTAAGGAGTGGCCCAGCCTCTTTATAGAGTGATCTGATCTGGCTGTCATAATACATGTATGCCTCCCTGACTGCGGCTACCTGCGGATCGTCTTTTACTTGCGGAATGATAATAATCCTGAGGGCGAGTGTAACTATTGCTGCAGCAATTACAACGGCGGCAGCTGCCATCAGGAGATATCTCCTGATGTGCCTCTCCTGTATGGGAAGATCTTTTTC
>JADGPV010000213.1 GCA_017882245.1 Bacteroidales bacterium
AGACGTATGAAGTTCATGAAATCCTTGAAGTTATGATACCTGTCTCCGGGTATCACGACATCGTCAGGACCAAGATTCAGTTTTTTTGTGAGGGTTTTGAACAGATTCTGGGGAATATTCCTGTCGTACACAAACCTTACCGGAGTTCCCTTCTTGCGCTGCTGCAGACTTTTTGAGAGTTTGTCAATGTAGCTTTCCGAAATATCGTCTGCTATATCGAGCTCGGCATCTTTGGTCAGCTTGATTGTATAGGCTTCCAGCTCATCAAAAGGAAAAATGAAGAAAAGTTCCGTGAGTCCGAACCTTATTACATCGTCAAGAAAGATAATGTACTTTGCACCATCCTTTCCCGGGAGCATTATGAACCTGGGAAGCAAATCAGTTGGTATCTCCAGGAGCGAATACCACTTTTTCTCCGTAACGGTGTTCTTTATAAGAATGGCGAAGTAGATCGCGTCATCAGTGAGGTCAGGCAACTTTCCGTCTTTGGTTATCATCAGGGGCATCAGCCTGTTTCTTACCTCTTTGTGGAAATAATTCTGAACGAATTCTGCCTGTTCAGGATTTAGTTGCTGCTCATTGATAAAATGAATATTGTGCTTTTTCAGCTCTTTCAGGAGGTCTGAGTAGGTCTTTTCGAACCTTGTATTCTGCTCAATAACAATTCTCTGTACACTTTTAAGCGTCTCTTTGGGGTTGTATCCCAGGATGTTCTTCGACTTGCTGCCGAAAAGGGATAATCTTTTTAGAGTGGCCACCCTCACCCTGAAGTATTCGTCGAGGTTGTTGGAATAAATACCAAGGAAATTGAACCTGTCAATCAAGGGTACTTCCCTGTTCTCTGCTTCCTGCAGGACACGTTCATTAAAAGACAGCCAGCTTACCTCTTTGGGGATATATGCCTTGCTCATACAAGAGATTTAGGTGTCAGAAAATACTTGATCTTACCGCCAGCCTGTTTAAGTGACGACCAGCTTTCTACTTGAAAAGTAAGGCATAATACACCGGATTTCGGAAGGTCTTCAGTTTCGTCTGCGGAGAAAAATGCCGGCATCGCCGAAATAAGCGGATTATGTCCGAAGAGAGTGATTGTGTCTGTCTCGTCACTCTGTGAACTGAAGAAAGATATATAAGAATCGGGCTCAAATATTAAATAAAGGTCAGAGCATATCTTTATGCTATCGTGGTTTATTTTGAATTCCTTTCCGAAGATCATGGCAGTCTCAATGGCCCTGAAGGCAGGACTGGTGATCACCAGTCCGAGATCTTTTTCCTTTGAGGCGAGGAGTTGTGCCATCAGCTTAGACTGACTCTTGCCCCTGAGCGTAAGCGACCTCTCAAAGTCAGTGATCCCTGTTACCTGGTCTTCAGCCTTTCCATGCCTTACGAAGATCAGTTTTTTAATATTGCTCTGTTTGTTACGAACCGGTTTCATCGTTTATTCTCAAAAGATTCATACCCCGAAGCTTGTACCCATTTCTCTTGCCTGTTTGACCATAGGGTCATCATGTTCAACAAGTTTTGTTTTGCCTGCTACTTCTGCGAGCTTTACTGAGGAGATCTCACCTTTCCTGTGAGCGACGATTTTGCCGAAATCGTTCTCCGCAATCAGGTTGGCTGCTGCAGCTCCAAACCTTGACGCCAGCACCCTGTCCATCGGTGAGGGCGATCCGCCTCTCTGAACATAACCCAACACAGTTTCTCTTGTCTCAAGGCCTGTGACTTCTTCTATCTTCCGTGCCAGGTATCTTCCGGCCGAGGTTTCACCTTCTGGGATTTTAATGCCTTCAGCGGTAACCACAATTGAATAAGGTTTGTTGTCGTTTGCCCTTTTCTTAAGGTAATTCATAATGACATCCTCATCATGAGGTATTTCAGGTATAAGAATAACATCACCTCCTCCTGCCATGCCTGAATATAGTGCAAGCCATCCGGCATTATGCCCCATAATCTCAATAACCATTATCCTCTTGTGCGAGTTGGCGGTTGAATGGAGCCTGTCAATAGCCTCAGTGGCAATATTAACGGCCGAATCAAACCCGAATGTCATGTCTGTTCCCCAGACATCGTTGTCGATTGTCTTAGGTATACCGACAACATTCAGTCCTTCAAGTGAAAGCATGTGTGCAGTCTTCATGGTGCCATTACCGCCGATGCAAACGAGGCAGTCCAACCCGAGCTGCTCATAATGTTCTTTAATGAGCAGAGGTTTTGCATTGTCATTTTTCTTTTTGCTGTCACTTTTAAAAGGCTTTTCGCGGGAGGTGCCAAGTATTGTTCCGCCAAGTGTCAGTATGCCTGACAGGTGGCTCTCTGTCAGCTCAAAGCAGTCCTTGGTTATCAGGCCTGAAAAGCCGTCGCTTATTCCGATGACTGTCATGCCGTATTTTACGATGGCTGTCTTTCCGACGCCCCTGATTGCGGCATTTATCCCCGGGCAATCACCGCCGGCCGTCAAAATACCAATTCTCTTGGGTACAGTGTTCTTGCTCATGTCGCTCTTTGGAAATAGTTGATGATTAATTATCAGTAAAAGTATGAAAATTAGCCATACAAATGTGTAACTTTATGAGGCACTTGCATTCAGCCTCATGACAGATACAGCACTAAAACAGCTAAAGGAGATCAAACCTGCGCTTGCCGGTTATATCAGGGATTCACTCGCATTACTGGACCAGTTGCCTCTGCCTGATGATAATGCCATTCATGATATCAGGGTCCTGATGAAGCGACAGCGTGCCACCATCAGGCTAATCAGGCCGCTGCTTGACGGGCAGGCGTATAACCGGGAGTACCTTGAAGGAAGGGAGGTGGGCCGTATGCTATGCACATGGCGCGAAATGTCAGTGCTGTACAAGACAATGAAGGCGCTCAAAAAGGAGAACCCGAAGCTCTTTGTGAAACTATGGGATAATGAAAAGATACAGAACCTGCTGCGCAAACCTTATTCAACGTGGACCATAGCAGGTGAGAAGAACAAATCAATAAAAGAGATCAGTGCAAGACTGAATAAAGCCCGATACAGGGTAAGGTTTCTGAACCTGGATGATCCTGATATACACTTGCTTTTTGAGGAGCTTGAACAAAACTACCACATTACCGCTAAGGCTTATCTTGACTGCAGGATTAATCCCCGGCCGGCTCTGCTGCATAACTTCCGGAAGAAGTCCAAAACCTTCATGTACCAGCTTTACTACTTCCGTTCATTTAATCAGCCCAGGATAAAATCGCTTGAGAAAAAACTTGATCTTCTGACCCAAAATCTCGGGAAGTACAATGATCTTGCTCAGATAACAGACCTGATCGGCTATAAATACGGCAATGCAGACGGTAATGCCGTAATGGATGAGCTGATAGTGGTGATCAGGGATAAGCAGGACAAATACCTTTTAAAGGTATGGCCTTCAGCATACCGAATCTTTTCTCCCGGGAAGAATCTCGGAGATCTTATCGGCTTCACAGTACAGAAGAGGTCATCCTGACAATCCGTTACCGATTGCCTGTACCAGGGTCATCAGCTGCATCCTGTTCCTTAAGTTGGTCTTGGAATAGATGCGTGATGTGTGGTCTTTTACTGTCTGAAGGCTGATGAACAGCTTGTCTGCTATTTCCTGGTTGCTGAGTCCGTTGCAGATCTCCCTTATTATGTCTGCTTCCCTTGGCGAGATCTCGTGCTTTCTGTAGAAATCCTCTATCCCAGTTGGCAAAGGAGTATCTTCAATGATTTGATTTACCTTCAGGTCTGCCCGATATGTAAGATAGACAGGAAGGAGGGTTGTACTGGCAAAAAGAAGGAAGACAAATACCAGCGCCATCCATACTGAATGTGGAAGCAGCAGAAGAACGGCTGCCTGCGAAAACGCTCCGGCAACTATTATCATTGCAAGGGCCCTCCGGTCAGTCTTTCCGAAAGGGCATGACTTTCCCCTGATGAGGATAAATGAAGTAATCAGAGAGAAGATCACGGCTGCGCAGCAGTAATATAATTTGAACAACGGCAGTGCTTCACTGAAAACCTTATCGCGTGATACAAGACCAAGGGCTGCAATGAAACCGATATTACACAAAAGAAAAAGAATGATGTGATAGCCTTTAAAATTCAGCCCTGCACTCTCAGATCCGAACCTGAGCAGCATCATCCATCCCAGGATAATAAAGGGAAGGCCGAGCAGCAGAGAGACCACAGACACGGTCGAGAGCAGTTCAGGGGTAAGCCGGTCGCCTGCCACGGTAACTATGATGAACTGTCCCCAGATACCGTAGAACCCAAATGCAAACATGAAGATAACATGATAAAACAGTGATCTGTTAAAAGGCAAAGGCTGTTCTTTCAGCAGCCGCGACGTCAGAAGAAAGCCTCCAGCCGCCATTGCGACACAGAAAATAAATAGGACCAGACTGATCAGTTCCATATCGAAGTTGTTGTAACAATTTGAAAAACAATCACTACCAAAGTAGGGCAGTGCATACTTAAGTAGTATTTTGTAAAATCACTACTAAGGTATGAAATCCATCTCATGATGCTGGTATAGATTTGCT
>JADGPV010000214.1 GCA_017882245.1 Bacteroidales bacterium
AACAACTCCTTCACCTGCTGATATGCTGGATATGCTTCGTAAAGATCCCTCCGCCATTGGTTTCTGCAGGCTTGCCGACATTTCTGACAATGCCGGCAGAGGATTTCTTGAAGGATTCAGAGTTATTCCCATCGATATTAATAATAATGGCCAATCAGATTACTTTGAACAGTTTTATAACGACTACAGCAGTTTCAACAGAGCCGTATATATCGGCAAATATCCAAAAACCCTATGCAACAGCATTTTTGCTGTATCTCCGTCTCAACCGGTCAGCGAGGCGGGAACTGCTCTTCTGAGGTATATTCTGACTGACGGGCAGCAACTTCTTGCCGCCGGCGGTTATACAGCCCTGGCTGAAGGTGAAGGACTGATCAAGAGAGAAACTCTGTCTGAGGACCAGGGTGTAGTTACTTCAGGCAATGCGTGGTTACCATTTCTTAAATCTGCATTGTGGGTTATGGCAATTATTACAGTCGTGTCTCTTATAGCATATGCCGTTTACCGTTACACGAGATCAGTAAATGTAATCCACGGTATTAATGAGAGTGTACATTCTACCGGTTTCAGCGAAAAGTCTCTCCTCATACCAGGAGGCATCTTTTTTGACAAGAGCCATACCTGGGCTTTCATGGAAAAAGACGGTGCAGTGCGTGTCGGAATTGATGACTTTCTTCAACATATTACAGGCTCCATTACACGTGTCAGGATGAAACCGGCAGGCGAAAGAATACGTAAAGGTGATCATATTATTTCGCTTGTACAGAAAGGTAAACAGCTTGATATACAGTCGCCTGTCAGCGGAACTATTACTGCGAGGAATGAAAAACTGAACATCGGCACTGATATAATCAATAACTCACCATATAATGAAGGCTGGATATATGCCGTTAAGCCCGACAACTGGATCACAGAATCGAGGATGATGATAATGGCCGGCAAATATGCAGAGTGGATACGGGATGAATTCACCCGGATCAAAGATTTTCTTACAGGACTGCCAGGTAACAACGATGTCAGGTATGCTGCCGTGGTCCTTCAGGACGGAGGTGAATTAAAAGACGGCCTTCTCGAGGAGTTTGGTCCCGAGGTCTGGGAAGAGTTTCAGATTAAATTTATTGATTCCCTCCACTGATTTTTATCAGATACGTTGAGATAATTAGTCCTTAAAAGTCCCAAATAAAACTTTATTATGAGTATTGACAGAAGAGGCTTCTTCAAAGTACTGGGGGTCACCGGAGTTACTCTTGCTACTGGCAGGCGTCTCAGTGCGGAACCAGCTGTGAAGAGCAAAAAAGAGTTCTACGGTATGCTGTACGACTCTACCCGCTGTGCCGGATGCCAGGGTTGTGAGTTTGCCTGTGCTGAAGCTCATGGCCTACCCGCCCCGAGTTTCGAAGATGTACCGGTGGCCGGTACAGAACGCAAAACCAGCGAGACCCGACGCACGGTCATTAACGCTTATACAACCAGTAAGGGTAATTTTTTTGTCAAGAGACAGTGTATGCATTGCAGTGACCCTGCCTGTACTGCAGCATGCCTTACCAAAGCAATGTATAAGACCGAGGAAGGACCAGTAATCTGGCGCGGAAGGAAATGTATGGGCTGCCGCTATTGCATGGTGTCATGTCCGTTTGATGTACCGAAATTTGAATATTTAAGCCCTAATCCTAAAATAGAGAAATGCGACATGTGCTTTGACAGGCTGCAGGAAGGCAAAACTCCAGCCTGTGCCGAACAGTGTCCGACTGAATCCATCGTTTTCGGCACCCGCCGTGAACTTATCGCTGAAGCAAGACACAGAATAAATGAAAATCCGGAACAGTATTTCGATTATATATACGGAGAGCATGAAGCAGGCGGAACAGGTTATCTGTACCTCTCAGCCGTTCCTTTTGAGGAGCTTGGTTTTAACACAAGTCTCCAAAAGTCGTCCTATCCTGCCCTGACAAAGGGATTCCTCTATTCCGTTCCTTCAATTTTTGTCCTGTGGCCAGCAATGCTTCTGGGATTGCACCAGGCAACCAAAAACAACAACCCTAAAGAGGAAGATGATGAGGAATAATCATTACCCTGCCTCAGGAGAAGCCATCAGACAGGGTACATGGAAATTCTTTCTGAGTGAGCTTAAACCAAAAGGCAAGCTGTTGACTCCTTTCAATATCATCTCTATACCGGTAATACTTGCCGGCATTGTGCTTATCGTGATACGTTTCTGGAAAGGCATAGGTTCGATAACCAACCTTACGCAGGAGGTACCATGGGGGCTATGGATTGGTTTTGATGTGGTAACTGGTGTGGCCTTCGCGGGAGGCGCTTATGTTATCACCTTCATGGTTTATATCCTGAACATCAAGAAATACCATTCAATAGTCAGAGTGACGGTACTGAACGGCTTTCTTGCCTATGTCTTTTACGCCGGAGCCCTGTTGCTTGACCTGGGCAGACCGTGGAACGTAATTAACCCGGTCATTGGCAACAGCTTCGGCACCAGTTCGGTGCTCTTTCTTGTTGCCTGGCATTTCCTGCTTTATATGGTGGCTGAGCTGATAGAGTTTTCTCCAGCTGTGGCTGAGTGGCTCGGCGCAAAGAGAGCACAAAAGATCCTTTCAGGAATGACTCTGGGTGCTGTTATTTTTGGTATCACACTCTCTACCCTTCACCAATCAGGATTGGGAGCACTGTTCCTCATGGCCAAGGATAAGATACACCCGCTATGGTATTCTGAATTCATACCCATTATGTTTTTTGTTTCCAGCATATTTGCCGGACTGTCGATGGTGATTTTTGAAGGTTCAATAAATCAGAAAGTCTTTTTTGATCAGATAAGTGAAAAGAATCACAGGGAGCACAACAAAATAATACACAGTCTTTCAAAGATTTGTGCTGTGACAATGTTTGCCTACTTCACGCTGAATGTGCTCGTGTTTGTTCATGAAAAGCGGTGGCCCCTGCTTAACACACCCATGGGATACTGGTACCTTACTGAAATGCTTGGCTTCGTGCTGCTTCCGATGATACTCTTCTTTTTAAGCTACAGGAAACAGAACATCCTTTTGATAAAGATTGCCTCTGTTATTACAATGATTGGTGTTATTATCAACAGACTGAATATAAGCGTTATAGGCTTTAGATGGGATGCTGTTCATCACTATTATCCATCATGGATGGAGATAACTGTGACCCTTGCGGTAATATTTACGGAGTTATGGATTTTCAGGTGGGTAATCAGACGGATGCCGGTATTGCGTGATTCCCCGGCTCTGAGTCATGAAAAATAACTTTTAATCGATATAAGTAATTTAAAGCAATAACATAAACTTCACAATCATGGACGGATTCACCTATTACAACTTGTTCCAGACAAAGGGTATAGAATATCTTATAATTATTGCCTTCCTGCTATTGATAATACCCTTCTGGAAGCTTCTGAACAAGCCTTTTGAAGTCCCGGTCAGGATCAGGGATGCCTTTAAAACCCTGTCTGCTTCCATCCTTCGCGTTCCACAGGGCATCTTCTTCAGCAACAACCACACCTGGGCACATATGCAGAGATCAGGTGATGCCAGGATAGGTCTTGACGATCTCCTTCTTCATCTGACAGGGGCAGTCAAGGTAGCAATGCTGAAAAATCCGGGTAATGCCGTAATTAAGGGAGATGTGGTTTCAGAAATTGACCATGATGGCAAGAAACTCACAATCGTCTCTCCTGTTTCAGGTAAGATTACTGCTGTGAATCATGTCCTGCAAGACGACCCTTCCTTATTGAACAGCGACCCATACGGGAAAGGATGGCTTTACAGCATAAAACCAACTGAATGGGTTGCAGAGGCCGGTGGTTTTCATTTTGCTGCAGAAGCAAGCACCTGGCTTCGGACAGAGCTCGATAGGTTCAAGGATTTCATGGCTGCCTCAGTTAGCAGATATACCCCGGAAACCCAAGCTGCATACATGCAGGATGGCGGTGAGTTGATTGATAACCCGCTCTCAGCGATGCCAGATGAAGTATGGAAAGATTTCCAGGAGGAATTTCTGAAATAAAATCCTCATCTTACTTTGGTTTGCACTGTAAAGAGTTTTTTTTGTACTTTGTAGAAAATTTAAACAAACGGTGTATTTATCTTCGGAAAACATGAGTTTAATTACACCCGTTCCCCGTACAGCCGAAACCATAAATAATGGCACAGCCTGAAGAAAAGAGCAAACCCCGGAATCAATGGTACAAAAGGATCCGGCAATACTTTAAGCTGCGGTCAACCATATACGGAAGGGTGGTTTCAATAATCACCCTTGTTGCTGTCGTCTTATTTGTGTTATTCAACGCTATTTTCAGAACCGTCTATGTTAATTATTTCAACACCGTTTTAAAACAGGAGGGTAATAATGTCGGGGCGATTGTAGAGGGGGCATTATACAATTCCATGCTCAAGAATGACAAGAGCACCCTTCACAGTACCCTTGACCTTATTAACACCATGCCCGGGATAGAAGACGTCAATTTATATGATGAAACTGACAACCTGGCGTATTCATCCTTTGCAACCGAAATGAAATATCACAGTAACCCTGATTGCATTTCATGCCATACAAACCTCAGCACAATGTTTTCCAGGAAAGAAAGAAGTTACAGGATCATTGATGCGAAAAGTGATTGCAGCATGAATCCTAACCGGCCGGGGCAGAGGCACATGCTGATAAGGAGGCCCATTCTCAATGAAATGTCGTGCTACACAGCTTCATGTCACGCTCACAGTGAAAACAACGAAGTACTTGGTTCGCTGATTATAAGAATGCCACTCATTGAACTTGATAAAGCATTGAAAAAGTCATCGACACAGTTCCTGCTGCTTGCACTTCTTACAACGATATTGATAGTGGCCACACTCATCTGGTTCACAAGAAAGAGGATTAAAGACCCTCTGAACAGCCTTATTAAGGCCAGTGAATCTGTATCGGCCGGAGAGCTGAAGACAAGGCTCGAGATTGGTCCAGGTCTCCTTGACGATATGAAGAAAGTCTCTCTGGCGTTCAATAATATGCTCGATAACATTGACAATGCCACTAATGAACTTGAAAACTGGTCAAAGCAGCTTGAATACAAGGTTCAGAAGAAGTCTGAAGAACTGTCCGAAGCACAGAATGAGCTGATAAATGTTGAGAGAATAGCATCATTGGGCAAACTCTCAGCCTCAGTGGCTCATGAGATCAATAATCCGCTTTCGGGTATATTAATATACACCAAGCTTATATACAAACAGCTTGATAACCAGGATCTTCCTCCAGAGAAGAAAGAGAGCATGCTGCGTCAGCTGAAGCTGATTGAGAATGAGACAAAGCGTTGCGGTGAAATAGTGAAAGGACTTCTTGATTTCTCACGTAAAGACCAGGATGATTTCGAAGAGAAGCACCTCCATGAAATACTGCACGGTACTTATGATATTATGGTGCATCATATAAAGATCGCCAACATCAGCTTTCTTACCGATTTTAGCGCCAGGACCGACCTTATTTACTGCAACCCGGGTCAGGTAAAACAAGCATGCGTCGCCCTGCTGGTCAATGCTTCCGAGGCTGTTTCAGAGAACGGAGAGATAATCATGCGCACTCTGAATCCTGACGACAACACAGTCAGGCTTGAGATATCGGATAACGGTTCAGGCATCTCTCCTGAAGACATCCCTCACATCTTTGAACCATTCTTCTCTACTAAGCGGGAGGCAAGGGGAATTGGTCTGGGACTGCCGATAGTACATGGTATAGTCCAAAACCACGGTGCAAAGATCGAAGTGAACTCAACGGTCGGCAAAGGAACAACTATAGCAATTAATTTCCCGTTAAGAAAAACATAAGCAGAAAAGAGATGGCAGAAAAAATTTCAATTCTGATAGTTGATGATGAGGAATCAGTCAGAGATTCGTTATATAACTGGTTCATTGAAGACGGCTATGA
>JADGPV010000215.1 GCA_017882245.1 Bacteroidales bacterium
AAAGAGAAGTACGACCTGCTGCATAAGAGGTTTGTAGATGCTATGGCAGGGCCTGACCTCGCCGCCCTCAAGCAGATCATCATTGACAATGAAATTGTATGCCCGGTCTCAGGTACTAAAAACTGGACTGACGTACGGCAGTTTAACCTGATGTTCGCAACAGAGATCGGGTCTACCTCTGACGGTGCCATGAAGATTTTCCTGCGTCCCGAAACTGCACAGGGCATCTTTGTGAATTTCCTTAACGTGCAGAAAACGGGCCGTATGAAGCTTCCATTCGGTATCGCACAGATAGGAAAAGCCTTCAGAAATGAGATCGTTGCCAGGCAGTTTATCTTCCGCATGCGGGAGTTTGAACAGATGGAGATGCAGTTTTTTGTGAAGCCCGGGACAGAGCTTGAATGGTTCAGACACTGGAAAGAGACAAGGATGAAATGGCACCAGGCCCTGGGCTTCGGAAACGAGAACTACAGGTTCCATGATCATGATAAGCTCGCACATTATGCCAATGCTGCCACTGATATAGAATACAAGTTCCCGTTTGGATTTAAAGAGGTAGAAGGTGTGCATTCCAGGACCGACTTCGACCTGAAACAACACCAGGAGTACAGCGGAAAGAAAATGCAGTATTTTGACCCTGAAAAAAATGAATCATACATTCCTTACGTTATAGAGACATCAATAGGTGTAGACCGTATGTTTCTGCAGGTGGTAGCTGCCTCATATTATGAAGAAGACCTCACAAAGGAAGACGGGGTGCCTGACAGCAGGGTTGTGCTCAGGCTTCCGCCAGTGCTTGCTCCTGTGAAGCTGGCAGTGCTTCCTCTTGTAAGGAAAGACACTCTGCCAGAGATCTCGCGCAGAATAGTTGATGAACTTAAATTCGACTTCAACTGCCAGTATGACGAGAAGGATTCAATCGGCAAACGTTACCGCAGACAGGATGCCATCGGCACACCGTACTGTATAACCATTGACTACCAGACCGTGGATGACGAGACCGTGACGATAAGGTACCGTGACACAATGCTGCAGGACCGGGTTCCTGTTTCACAGCTGAGAGCCATTATTGCCGATAAGGTCAGTCTGCGGGAGCAACTGAAGAAACTGTAGGATGAGGACGAAGCCGGCTAAAATACTTATAATAACATATTACTGGCCTCCCAGCGGAGGCGCCGGCGTACAGAGATGGCTTAAGTTTACCAAGTACCTGCCCTCGTCAGGATGGCTTCCGGTTGTCCTGACCGTCAAACCTGAATTTGCTGCATATCCTTTCAAAGACACTTCGCTTTACGGAGAGATACCACTGGATGTGGAAATACACAGGACCAAGGCTATAAATTACTTCTCGCTTTATAACAAGGATCAATCGAAGATACCGCACTCGGGTTTTGCCTCCGGATCTGACAAAAGCAGGAGAAACATTATCAGCCGGTTTATCCGGGGGAATTTTTTTATTCCTGATCCCCGTAAAGGATGGAACAGGTATGCCTTCCGTAAAGCCAGCGAACTGATAAAAATTGAAAATATCAGCCATATCATTACCACCAGTCCCCCTCATTCAACGCAGCTGATTGGTCTGAAGCTGAAACGCAAATTCCCGCATATCAAATGGGTGGCCGATCTCAGGGATCCGTGGACCGATATCTATTACTATGACATGTTCAAACCCTCACTTCTGGCCAAATGGGCTGACAGGGAGATGGAAAAGAATGTCCTGACAAAAGCGGATACCATCATTACCGTAGGGCAGACGCTGGCTGCAATCCTGGGAAGCAAAGGGGAAAAGATATCACATAAGATCCATATTCTCCCGAACGGCTATGATGAAGAGGATTTTGAAGGTATCCTTCCAATTACGCCTGATAAGTTCACAATAACCTATGTGGGCTCGCTATCGCCGGCCTATCCTGTCAATGGTCTGATTGAAGCTGTGAAAGGTCTCAGGGTTAATGACAAACCGGTCAGTCTGAAATTCGTTGGTACGGTCCCTGAACCGATACAGGAACTGTTCCCTGCGGATGAAGAGGGAAATCGTCCTGATTTCATTCAGTATTGCGAACACCCTGAGGCAATCCGTTATATGATGGAATCGACAATGTTACTGCTGATCATCCCTGACCACCCTTCAAACAAATCTATTCTTACCGGCAAGATTTTTGAGTACCTGGCAACCGGAAAGCCTGTTCTCCTGCTGGGACCCGCTGACGGTGATGCAGCTCAGCTAATGGTTAAATGCGGCTACCAGGGCATTTTCGATTATAATGATGTACAAGGCATCCGGAGCTTCATCCGGAAAGTCGCCGAAGGACGTCAGGTAACACGCAGCGGGCATCATCTTGAGTATTCGAGAAGGGCACTTGCAGTCAAGCTTGGCGATCTGCTGAATTCCCTGTTATAACCACTTCTTTACCCGGGCAATGAACTGATCAATCAGCAAGTTCATGTCATCCGAAAGCTTCCACAGGTAGATCCCTGCCGTACACAGAATTGCAACCAGAAGACTTCTTACAATAATATCGGACCAAAGTGAAAGCTCGGGCATAAAATATCCTGCCAGAGCTGTACCAAGGCCGATTATGGTCATCCGGATATGTGTCCAGTTATAAGGCCAGATACCAAATTTCCTGCCTACGACCAGAACACTCAGCAGATTGTAAATTATATTGGAAATCATTGAGGCAACCGCCCCGCCGGTTATACCTAAAAGAGGGATAAAGATCAGGCTGGAGCCGACAAAGAGGATAATCAGAAGAAACATAAGCCACGTCTGATACCTGTAAAGTGCAGATGTGCTGAGAACAACACTGTTTATTCCTGTAGAGACGCTTACCACGTTACCGATGCCGATCAGAATAATGACCGCCGCACTTGTGCCATACTCAACCGGTAACAGACGAAATATATTGTCAATGTTTACCATGAGTCCGATAAAGATCAGCAGTCCAATTGCGTACTGGTTTATACTGCTGCGCAGGTAAAGGTCGTCAATGGTATGCAAATCATCTTTTTTCCATGATTCGGCAAGAAAAGGAATTGAAATTTTTGCTACTGATCTCCCCGGAATCATTATCAGTACTGCAAAATATGACGCTATCGCGTAGATACCTACCTGTCCTTCCCCTAGAAACCGGTTGATGAATACTTTATCAAGCGTGGTAAGGATCGATGAGCTGAACCCTGTCAGAATTCCAAAGAGGGAAAGCATTAGGATCTGTTTCTTCAGCTCAGGTGTGACAAATCCCGGCTTGAACTTAAGGGAAATTTCTCCTCTGATAACCAGGCTCACAACGATCACAACCAGAGGTATTCCCTGGCAAACCACATAACCGAATATATATCCGTCAAAGTCAATTACCCCGATCCAGAACAGGCAGATAAGGGCGAAGTTAAAAACCCTGAACAGGAACTCCTTCAGAAATGTGCCCAGCACTGCATTATACAGTACTTTATTGTAGTTGTCAAGTAGGTTGAACAGCAGCGTGATCAGGAGCAATGCGGGAATATAAAACGAATATTCCGAGATCAGCGGTGAACGGTCCATGTTGACCTCCACAAAGTGAGGAGTGTAAAATCTCATCACTATCAGCGCCGCAATGAAACCAATAAGGGTTATGGCCAGGGACAGGGCGAAGAAACCGTTATGTTTTTCACGTGGATCTCTGAAATATGGAAACAGCCTGTTGATGACATTGGTAAATCCAAGACTCGAGAACTGAGAGAGTATAGTGGCAAATGACAACAGTACCTGCACCACTCCTATCTCACCTGTAGTGAAAACTTTGGGAGAGAGCAGTATGATATTGACAAACCCGAGTCCTGCCCCAAGGTAAGCCCATGCTGTTCCGCGGAGCGTCTGCTTCTGAACTATTCCCATCTCACTCTCTTGTTCCGGCAAATGTATAATAATATACTCATTTGATTTAAGGTTCAGTTGGTGTATTTTTGTCGGGTGATACTAAACCCGGCATGAACCCGTAAAGTGTGTTTTATGAAAGATAACCTCTTTAAATCTGCTGTTCCGCACCTCGTTGCAGTTCTTATTTTCACTGTTGTCTCATTTGTATATTTCTATCCTGTTCTTGAAGGCAAGAAGATCAATGCGCATGATACGAAGGTCTTTGAAGGCTCCTCAAAAGAGATCCGTGATTTCAGGGCAGAATACGGCAAGGAGCCGTTGTGGACCAACTCGATGTTCGGAGGTATGCCTGCGTACATGATCTCTGCCAAATATCCAGGTAATCTTTTCAAGCACCTCGATGACCTGCTGAAGATCTACAAAACGCCTGTGGCAGCCCTGTTTCTTGCGATGCTGGGTTTTTACATCATGCTCCTCCTTTTCAGGGTCAATCCATGGCTGGCGATGGCAGG
>JADGPV010000216.1 GCA_017882245.1 Bacteroidales bacterium
CAGCCATCCCCACACTTCCTACACCCGTTCCCCAGGAAGCACAAAAGACCAACAGCGAAAATAAATAAGAATGACATTGATATTATATGAAAGCGTCAGTTTGTCATGAACTGACACTTTTTTTTGTCAAAATCCGTTTGGCACAGATTATGAAATTCTCAAGCAGGAAAAATATTGTTTAACTTATAAAACTAATGAAAATGGCACAATTAAAAGGAAAAGTGCTGGCAGGTAAGGTTCTCATCAAGCCTCATGAGGCAGAAGAGAAGACCGCCAGTGGTATTATTATCCCGGATTCAGCAAAGGAAAAACCCCGCGCAGGCACCGTTATTCTTGTAGGTTCTGCCAAGAAGGATGAAGAAATGGAACTCAAAAAGGGTGATGTTGTACTCTATGGCAAATACTCCGGTCAGGAGCTGACCATTGACGGAACAGATTATCTCCTTCTGTCACAGTCTGATGTCCTTTATATTTCGTAATAACAGTAAAACAGAATAACAATGGCAAAAGAAATTAAATTCAATATTGAAGCACGTAACCTTTTGAAGGAAGGTGTTGATCGTATGGCTGATGCCGTGAAGGTAACGCTGGGTCCGAAAGGCCGTAACGTTGTGCTTGAGAAGAAATTTGGAGCACCCCAGATCACCAAGGATGGTGTAACGGTGGCAAAGGAAATCGAACTGTCAGATCCATGTCAGAATATGGGTGCTCAGATGATGAAGGAAGTTGCATCCAAAACTTCCGATAATGCAGGTGACGGAACTACAACAGCTACTGTTCTTGCGCAGAGCATGATCACTGTGGGTCTCAAGAACGTCACTGCAGGCGCCAATCCAATGGACCTGAAGAGAGGCATTGACAAGGCTGTCGCAAAAGTTATTGAAAGCCTTAAGAGCCAGTCACAGTCCGTAGGCGATGACCTGAAGAAAATAGAGCAGGTGGCACGGATATCTGCCAACAATGACGAAGAGATCGGCAAGCTCATCGCCATGGCGATGGACAAAGTCAAGAAAGAGGGTGTTATCACCGTTGAAGAGGCCAAAGGTACTGAGACCAAAGTAGAGGTCGTTGAAGGTATGCAGTTCGACCGCGGTTACATCTCAGCCTATTTTGTCACTAATCCTGACAAAATGGAAGTTGAGCTGGAAAATCCCTATATCCTGATCCATGACAAAAAGATCTCTTCAATGAAAGATCTCCTGCCTGTACTTGAGGAGACAGCCCGCAGCGGGCGTCCGCTCATGATCATTGCAGAGGATGTTGAGGGCGAAGCTCTTGCCACCCTGGTGGTCAACCGCCTGAGAGGCTCATTGAAAGTCTGCGCTGTCAAGGCTCCGGGATTCGGAGACAGAAGGAAAGAGATGCTTGAAGACATAGCCATTCTGACAGGCGGTACCGTAATCTCGGAAGAGAGAGGCATGAAGCTTGAGAATGCCACCATGAGTGACCTGGGTGTTGCTGACAAAGTGACCGTAAACAAGGAAAACACAACCATCGTTAACGGTGCAGGTGATAAATCAATGATACAGGCCCGCGTAGGCCAGATCAAACAACAGATCACTACTACTACCTCTGATTATGACAAGGAGAAACTTCAGGAGAGGCTTGCCAAGCTTGCCGGTGGTGTGGCTGTGCTTTATATAGGTGCCGCATCAGAGGTTGAAATGAAGGAGAAGAAGGACCGCGTTGATGACGCTCTCCATGCAACGCGTGCTGCAATTGAAGAGGGTATCGTCCCCGGTGGCGGTGTTGCCTATATACGTGCTATTCCGCTCCTCGAAGGACTTAAAGGCGAAAACGATGACCAGAACACTGGTATAGACATCGTCAAGAGAGCTATTGAAGAGCCTCTGCGTCAGATAGCAATAAATGCAGGCAAGGAAGGCGCTGTAATTATGCAGAAAGTGCGTGAAGGTAAAGATGACTTCGGGTATAATGCACAGACGGATAAATATGAGCATTTGTTCAAGACCGGTGTTATTGATCCTGCCAAAGTTGCAAGGATAGCTCTCGAAAACGCAGCATCAATAGCAGGCATGCTTCTTACTACCGAGGCAGTCGTTGTTGAGGAAAAGGAAGAGAACCCGGCTCCGAACCCGGGTATGGGTGGCGGCGGAATGCCTGGAATGATGTAGAAAAACCAATACTGTTAAAAGAAGCTGCTCCTGAACGGAAGCAGCTTTTTTTATTCAACAATTCAATAATTCTATAATTCATAATTCCGGATTTCCTCTCATCTTTGCGAAACTAATTTTCAACTATGGCAGACCCGCGGCAGGTCGGGGACCTTGAACACCAGAAGATCGGGAAACTGATGTGGAGCTACTTTGTCCCGGCTTTCACCGGGATGATGGCAAGCGCCCTGTATAACATCGTTGACCGTATCTACATTGGCCAGGGCGTTGATGCCCTTGCCCTTGCAGGCCTGAGTGTGATATTCCCGCTGATGATCATCATCATGGCTTTCGGCATGCTGGTAGGTATGGGGTCTGGCGTGCGCATCTCACTCAGCCTGGGTGAAAAAGATTATGGCAAAGCAAACAGGATACTTGGAAATGCGGTTTTCATGGCTTTCGCCATTGGCGTAATCCTTATGATAGTGGGATTCATAGTGCGCAACAAAGTACTTATGATTTTCGGCGCAGGACCTGAGACGCTGAAATATGCATCTGACTATTTTGTCATCATCCTGGCCGGAGTGCCATTCTCCATTACAGGCTATGCTCTTAATAATATCATCAGGGCAGAAGGCAATCCGCGCATTGCGATGATATCTATTCTGATCAGCGCCGGCATAAACATCGTCCTTGACCCGATTCTTATTTTTGGATTTGATATGGGTGTCAAAGGCGCTGCTTATGCAACGATATTTTCACAATTTGTACTTTGTGTATGGGTGCTGATTCACTTCAGGAGCAAAAGGAGCGTCATAAAACTCCGCTTCTCAAACATTTATCCCGACACCTATATTATTAAACATATAATATCTATTGGCTTTGCACCATTTGCCATGAATGTTGCAGCGAGTATTGTCACAGCCATAATGAATACGCGGTTCATTAAATACGGGGGAGACATTTCTGTCGGGGCGATGGGTATCGTCAGCAGCTCCACCATGATGCTTGTTATGACCATAATATCGATAAATATGGCCATTCAGCCTATCATCGGGTTCAATTACGGGGCCGGACTCTACTGCCGTGTAAAGGAGACAGTGTTAAAGGCGATCAAATTCGCTGTTATGGTTGCAACAGGAGGGTGGCTCATCTGCATGCTCATCCCCGGAGTGGTGATAAGCATTTTTAACTCGAACAATGCAGAACTCAGGACAGCCGGCGTCATGGGCCTGCGTATCTACTGCGCAGTTCTGCCTGTGGTTGGCTTCCAGATTATCGCTTCCAGCTATTTTCAGGCAGTGGGCAAAGCGAAGCTTGCGACCTTCCTTTCTTTGCTGAGACAGATAATTGTGCTTTTGCCTCTGATCCTCCTGCTTCCGAAGTTCTGGGGAGTTGAAGGTGTCTGGGTTGCAAATCCGGTATCTGATATGGTAGCAGCGGTCATTACATTCATTTTTTTCCGCAATGAGCTGAAGAAACTGAAATGCGAGATCCCTTCTTAAGATCTTAAAAGCATAAAGGGGCAAATTGTATATATTTGCACCTGAAATGAACCGGCCCGGCCTGATGAATAACATACGCAACTTCAGTATTATTGCACATATTGATCATGGCAAGAGCACTCTTGCAGACAGGCTCCTTGAAAAAACCAATACCGTTGATGCGCGTGATTTTCAGGATCAGGTCCTTGACGATATGGATCTTGAGAGGGAACGGGGTATCACGATCAAGAGCCATGCGATACAGATGGATTATGAGCAGGACGGGAAAAAGTATTTTCTAAATCTTATCGATACTCCGGGGCATGTTGACTTCTCATATGAAGTTTCGCGCTCGATAGCCGCCTGTGAAGGAGCTTTGCTGGTAGTGGACGCCACCCAGGGCATCCAGGCTCAGACCATCTCAAACCTTTATATGGCCATTGAACATGGCCTTGAAATAATCCCGGTACTGAACAAGATGGATTCTGCCAGCGCGATGCCGGAGGAGGTTAAGGATCAGATTGTCGACCTTATCGGGTGCCGCCGGGATGACATTATAGAGGCCAGCGCCCGGACCGGGTTGGGTGTTGACCGTATTCTGGAGGAGATCGTTGCGAAGATTCCGCCGCCCAAGGGCGACCCCGAGGCTCCGTTACAGGCCCTTATCTTTGACTCTGTGTTCAATTCTTTCAGAGGAATCATCGCATATTTCAAGATCGCCAATGGTACCATACACACTCATGACTCGGTGAAATTTGTAAATACCGGCAGTGAGTACGATGCTGATGAAATCGGTGTACTGAAAATTAAACGCGAACCGCGGAGCGTTCTCAGTGCCGGTGATGTCGGCTATATCATTTCAGGAATAAAAAACTCAGTGGAGGTAAAGGTCGGTGACACCATCACACATGTTGCCCGTCCATGCCAGGTGGCTATATCAGGATCTGCTGATGTGAAGCCCATG
>JADGPV010000217.1 GCA_017882245.1 Bacteroidales bacterium
AAGCGCCTGTATTAAGAATACCGGATGTAAATGAAAACTCCTTGCTGTAAAAACCCCTGTCCTGATCCCAGACCTTCCCTGTGACTTTCTGCGGTCTTGTAATGATACGCAATACGCCATGTCGAACTTCAAAGTTGTCAGAGGGGGTGTAGCTGTGCAGGTCAGTGGCAAGGCTGTAGCTATCGTGCAGCAGCTTGTCTCCCCAGTAATACCTGTTGAGCCATTTTTTCTTATCAGGCTCACTGCCGTCGAACTCATCACTGAAGGTAATTTCACGCTGTTTGAGGATATCAAATTTGTTTGAATCCTTTACGTTCATATACCACTTGATGTCGGCAGAGTTTTTAAGATCGTCGTATTCTTTTAACTCCTTGTACATATCCGTTTTATCAAAGCGGTGCTTGTCAAGGAGATACTCTTTCTTTTCGGTGAACTCTTTGGATTTAAGGTATTCTTCCAGTTCGTAATATCTTTTAATGCGTGCAGAATCCTTTACTTGTATGTAATTGCTGTAATCTTTTGAGGCCTTGAATTTATAGTATGAGACTACATCGCTGGCGCTCCTCCTGGTCCTGAAATCAAGAAGCTTCTGATACTCGGGAGTGTCCTTGAATGTGACGGGCTTCATGTTCTTCCTGACAAGGAAAGGTGCCGATGCTACCAGCATTTTCAACTCTTCAAATTTCTTGACTTTTGCGGGATTGAGATTCTTCTTTACCTCTTTGTCTCGCAGAAGCTTTTTGTATTCAAGCCATTTGCCGTATTCTTCAGTATCCCTGAAGGTGACAGGCTTCATTCTTTCTTTCTGTTTGAAATCCGGAGACTGGACAAATCTCTCAAGGTCTTCGATCTCCCTGATCTTTGCCGAACCGTCAAGCGAAGTAAAATTCCTGAGCGGAGCACTTCCCTCTGTTTTGAAATAAAGGGTTATATCCTTTGCCTTCTTAAGGTTGAAAAACTCGCGTTCTCTTGCAAACTCTTCCGAGCCTTTATAAGTGAGCGACTCAAGCTCTTTTTTCTTCTGTTTGAAACCGGCAGAGTTGACTCTCTCGTGGAGCTCATTATATCTTGCCAGGGTCTCGGAGCTGGCGAAGGAGATCATCTTTTCATGTTCGGCGATAAGGGCCTTCTCTTCCTGTTCCAGTTTAGAAGTTGAGGGGATCATCCCCAGCATCAGCTTTAGAGTAGACATTGCAGGTTGCGTTTTGATATATTCCGTTAAAGATAAAAATCTTTCAAATATAATAGTCAAAATCAGCCAATTATTTGTTACTTAGGAGATAACAAACAGAATGACCTGATTTTGACAAATTATTTATTTTCAACAGAATAAAAACGCATGAAAAAGCTCATTATTGTTACCGGTATGATTATCCTGGCATCGTGTGGAACGATCAGAAATACAACCGTACCTCAGGCAGAGACTCAGGACCAGCTGATACTGGCAACGCTGTGGTACCAGCAATCAGCCGAGATGAAGGCGCTCTACTACCAATGTTACCGTAATGCCGAAACCGCACTTGAAGAAAACCTTGCAGGGTCTGATAAGTCAAAACCTGCAGCCGTAGTTCTTGACATTGACGAGACAGTGCTTGATAACAGTCCGTACCAGGGATGGCAGGTTATTGAAAACAAACCCTTCAGTGATCAGGACTGGCGCCGGTGGGTTGACCTGGCGGAGGCAAAACCCCTCCCGGGGGCTGTTGAGTTCACCCGGTATGCTGATTCACTTGGTGTGGAAGTTTTTTATATTTCCAACAGAACTGTCGGCGAAATGGGTCCCACGCTCGCCAATCTAAGAGCGTATGGCTTCGCTGACGTTGACAGCACGCATCTCCTGCTTAAGGAAACAGGATCGTCAAAGATTGAACGGAGGGAACGGCTTGAGAGCATTTATGAGGTCCTGGTGCTTATAGGAGACAATCTTGCAGATCACAGCGGGATCTATGAAAAGAGGGATGCCGGATTGGGTTTTGCAGCAGTAGAGGCTGACAAGAATCTGTTTGGAACCAGGTATATTGTCCTTCCCAATCCGATGTACGGTACATGGCTCAATGAGCTGATGAAGCAGGGAGAGGGGGCGACCGCAAGAGAAAAACTGGTGAAAATGTTAAAAGGATTTTAGGGCCCGGCCGGGTTGTTAAATGAAAAAAACGATGAAACATCTTATCCTTATGCTGCAGTTCTTATTCATATTGTCCGCCTTTCAGAATGCCGCTGCACAGCAACTTTCAGCGACCGATGTTGTAAGAAAGGCGGATGAAAAACTCAACGGAGAGAAATCGGGTTACAGCGTTATGACCATGACCGTCATTCGCCCCACATGGCAGAGAACGGTAGAGATTAAATCATGGTCGCTGGGCGATGATTATGCGCTTGCACTGATCACGGCCCCCGCCCGTGAAAAGGGCCAGACCTTTCTTAAGCGCAGCAGCGAGATGTGGAATTGGAATCCGGCAATTAACAGGCTTATCAAACTGCCTCCGTCAATGATGTCTCAGGGCTGGATGGGCTCCGATTACACCAATGACGATATCCTGAGAGAATCGTCAGTTGTGAACGATTATACCCATACTTTCGAGGGAGAGGAAGAAGTGGACGGTCGTTTGTGCTACAGGATAAAGCTTACGGCAAAGCCCGATGCCGAGGTCATCTGGGGTCATCAGATGTGGTGGGTCGATAAAAAGGAATATATAGTACTGAAGACTGAGCTTTACGATGAGGATGGCTACCTTGTCAGGACGGAGAGGGGAATGGAGCTGAAGAATTTTGAGGGGAGGCTCCTGCCTTCACTTATCGAACTTGTTCCTGAGGAAAATAAGGGTAACAAAACTCTTCTCCGTATTAACGAGATGAAGTTTAACATTGACATTGCGGAAAGTTTCTTTTCGCAGCAGAACATGAAGACTGTCAGGTGATACTGACTCACAGTAAGGGAAGTTATCATGAAAGATTTTCAGATGGCCTGGAGAAATCTATGGCGAAATAAAAGGCGGACCATTATCACGGCTGCCTCTGTATTTTTTGCCCTCTTCTTTTCCCTTGTGATGAGGTCATTTCAGCTTGGAGCATATGACAGACTTTTCAAGAATGTGATCGAATCATATACCGGATATTTGCAGCTTCAGCAAAAAGATTACTTTGACGAAGCGATCCTCGACAACAGTTTTGAGTTTGACCAGGGTCTGGCCGACAAAATGAAGACAGATCCGAACGTGAAAGATGTGGTTCCGCGACTTGAATCTTTTGCACTGGCAGCCGCCGAAAGCCGCACACAAGGTGTAATAATTATGGGGATTGACCCGGAAGGAGAAGACAGGGTTTCAGACATCCGCGGTAAGCTTGTAAAATTCAAACTAAGTCCTGAAAATGTGGAAGCTCTCAGGAAGGACACCCTTCCTGACCGCATAAAGGGATTACTCGACACATATGCCGGCGAGTTCTTTGCCAGCCAGGGACGGCTGATGCTTGATCTCGGAATTAGCGAAAAGGACACTGCCAGAGTTCTTCCGCTTATGCGAAAGCATGCTTCTTTTTCAAATGAATATTTCTCTGAGAAGGAGACAGGCAGTGTAATAATCGGATCGGGTCTTTCTGATTATCTGAAGATCAATGTGGGGGACACGATTGTTCTGACAGGTCAGGGGTACCATGGCACCACCGCAGCCGGAAAGTACCGTGTGAAGGGTATCGTGAAGCTTCCTACTCCTGATATTGACAATATCATTGTCTATATCCCCGTCGCGGCTGCCCAGGATCTTTACGCCGCACCGGGGATGGTCACATCAGCTGTAATAAGTGTAAAGGCCAATGACGATGAAAGTGTAATTAAAACAGCCGAAAGACTTGGAAAAATGATCCCGGAACCTCTTGTTATAAGAGAATGGCATCAGCTGAATGCTCTGCTGGTAAATCAGATGGAGGCTGACAATAAGAGCGGTGCAATTATGATAGGAATACTGTATCTTGTTATTGCCTTCGGGGTTTTCGGAACCATGCTTATGATGCTTGCTGAAAGGAGACGCGAGTTCGGAATGCTGGTAGCAATAGGAATGCAGAAAAGAAAGCTGGCAAAAGTAGTATCGATAGAGATGCTTTTAATCGGGCTGCTCGGGACTGCAGCAGGAGTTGTAGCATCGCTGCCATTTGTAATCTACGGTTACATTCACCCCATAAGATTTACCGGAGAGTTGGCCCGTATGTACGAAGATTACGGATTTGAACCGGTCATGCCCACAATGCTGC
>JADGPV010000218.1 GCA_017882245.1 Bacteroidales bacterium
CAAAGCAGCCGCAGTCGGAAACCGGATTAAATATTGCCAGGACCAGTGTCAAGGGTGTGAACAAAGCCATGAACAGGGCAGCCATCCATGACGCAAACCTTACAAGAGATCCCGTCAGGAGCATCATGCCGGTAATAAACTCAACCAGGCAAAGAATTATAGCAAGGGGTAGGGCCAGATCATGAAGAAATCCGACCCCGAAGGCAGTGAAATAATCACCCAGTTTGAAAGCTGTACCCATTGGGTCAATCCCTTTCACAAAACCTGAAAATACAAAGAGAAGGCCTGTGAGTATCCTGCCGATTTGCGTTAGAGCCTTCATCTGAGGATTTTTTTCTCTTTCAGTTTGTCAAGTATCAGCTGAAAAATCTCAACGGGTGTGAAAATCACATTATCAGAGTTATAGCAGCGTATTACCTGAAGGTTATTGTCTTCTTCGGCCACTGAAGTATAAACATCGCGTACTCTTTTCTGAAAGTCAAGACTGCTTTCATGTATATCAAGGTTACCAAGAAGATAGCTCCTGTCTTCACCCTGACGCTGGGTCTTTAGTTTTTCTTCTGTAAACCTGAAAGGAACATCAAGGAAAATATTTATATCGGGCCTGGGAATGCTGAAATGATCAAACTCAAGATTTTTTATCCACTCCAGGAGCTTCTTTCCCTCTTCAGGTGAATGCAGTTTTGCACACTGATAGGCAATATTTGAGTAGGTGTAGCGGTCCAGGATCACATAATATTTTTCTTCCAGCCATGCCTCAATCATGGGCGCAGCATCTTTCCTGTCACCAGCATAAAGCATCGCGACAAGGTAAGGATCAACATTATTGATATCCCCGAACTCGCCCCTGAGAAAACGGGCTATAAGTTCTCCGAAATAAGGTGTCTCGGTACGCGGAAAATGAATATACCGGCACTGCAGATTTCTTTCGGAAAACCAATTCTTAAGCAATGAAATCTGTGTTGATTTACCTGCGCCGTCTAATCCTTCAATTACAATGAGTTTCATTACTGAGATCTCTTTCAGATAGGGTTATTTAAATCCATGATGCTGCGGTTTTAAAGATAAATATTTATAGGAAGCAGCTTGTCAGGTCATAACTGATTTTATCAACACTCTTTTTATGACAAAAAATAACATCCTCAGGCTACTTACGGACAAAGTGATCCATAATGAAAGGTATTTCCATGGAGAGTTCGGCGACTCCTGCAAGCTTTCCGTTATCATACCATGGAGTCTGGTAGATGAGTTTTTTAACGCCTTCTTTTTCAATAGTATAGCAGTTGACCTTTTCAGTGTCTATAATACCCAGGATCTTTTCCCAGGATTGGGGTTTATGACACTCCTTAAGGTTTCTGCCTAAAAGTTCCTTGCCTCCGTCTTTGGAAAATGCCGCAGCTGATTTGTTATTCATAAACAGAATTATTCCGGATGTGTTAGAAACTGTGATTGCGACGCTTAGCTCACCGGCCCAGTTTATATCATTCATGTGTCTGATATTTGAGATTTATTAATGCATACAGCAAATATAGCCATTTTGGATGGCAGCGGTCAGCCATCATAAAACACCGTTTCACGGCAATGACTATCTTTATAAAAGTTTAGAGAATGGATATGTTTATAAATATTAAGGGCAGGCTTCTTGATCTTCGGAGGCCAAGGATAATGGGCATAATTAATGTGACTGAGGATTCTTTTTATGCCGGCAGCCGGGTTTCCTCTGATATAGAGATCCTGACCGTTGCAGGAAAGATGCTTGATGAAGGAGCTGACATCCTTGATATCGGAGGATGCTCAACCCGCCCGGGGGCAACACAGGTCAGTGAGGAGACGGAGAAAAAGCGCGTGTGCCGGGCAACAGAACTAATCCTTGGTAAACATCCGGAAACTATACTTTCTGTTGATACTTATCGCTCTCGCGTGGCAGAAGAGGCCGTAAATAATTCGGGAGCAGCTATCATCAATGACATCTCCGGAGGAGAAATGGACAAAGAGATGTTCCCTCTGGTTACAAGGCTGAATGTACCGTATATTATGATGCACATGCAGGGAACACCACAGACGATGCAATCAAACCCTCATTACGACGATGTTGTTGCAGATATACTGTACTGGTTCGGGCAGAGGATAACCCATCTGCAACACGCCGGGGTAAGGGATATAATTATTGACCCGGGTTTTGGCTTCGGGAAAACGGCAAAACATAACTTTGAAATACTGCGAAGATTGGATGAGTTTCATATTACCTCTTTGCCGGTACTGGTAGGCCTCTCAAGGAAATCAATGATCTGGCGTTCGCTGCATGTAACAGCTGATGAGGCACTTACCGGTACATCTGCTTTGCATATGACTGCGCTGATGAAGGGAGCTTCAGTGCTCCGTGTCCATGATGTAAGGGAGGCAAAAGAGGTCATTACACTGTTTGAAAAGATTTATCCTGACGGCATCCTATTCGATCATTATTGTTAAATTTGTCAGTCACCCTATTCTGTTGTATGTTTAATTTATCCGTCCTCGATATAATCGATATTTTAATGGTAGCATTTATTTTCTACCAGTTGTATCGTCTTATCAGGGGAACTGCTGCTTTTAGCATATTTCTGGGAATATTTTTTGTTTACCTCTTCTGGCTTATGGTCAAAGCTCTGAATATGGAACTGATCAGTGCCATCCTGGGACAGGTGATAGGAGTAGGGGTAATTGCACTTATCATTGTTTTTCAGCAGGAGATCCGACGTTTCCTTCTCGCTATCGGTAACAGATATATAAGCCGCAACCGGTTCTCATTTGATAAATACTTTCCTTCGGGAGCCGTTGACCAGACTACCAACCAGATTGTCGAAGAGATTGTACGGGCTGCCGAATCGATGGCTCAGTCGCGCACGGGTGCCCTTATGGCAATTGGACGGTCAAGCCTGCTGGATATCTATTCAGAAGGAGGTGAGTTGCTGAACGCCCTCGTTACCGATGAACTGCTGAAGACAATATTCTATAAAGGGTCACCTCTGCATGACGGTGCTGTTCTGATACAGAACGGTAAAGTCTTTGCCGCCCGGTGTCCTCTTCCATCGACAGACCAGACCGGGTTGCCGGCCAGGTTCGGCATGCGTCACAGGGCTGCTATAGGTCTGACGGAAGCGAGTGATGCTATAGTGATAATCGTGTCTGAAGAGAGAGGCAGGATATCAGTTGCTGATGCCGGAAAAGTACATGAAGACGTTACTCCCAACGAACTCCGGCAGATACTTCTTACCCTCAGGATATAATAATATTGCAGGCCTTAATGATACCTGAGTCTCAGGTCAATGACGTTATCATAAACGTAATAACAGGGTTGATCACATGTCGTTTCATCATAGCGGACCTTGGGACTGGCGGCACCAACCGTCACATATTTTTTACCATCAAGAGTGAACTCAACACTTGCTGAATAATCCTTATATAGCAGCGCATCAAAAGTCACGTATGAATAACTCTCATTCACACTGATGCGTTTGAGAACAATACTGTCTTCTATAGCACCCTCAAATACAGTAACGGAAGGGTTTGAGGGTACATAATCAGGACTTCTTATATATATCTCCAGCTGGACCAGGTAATTCTCCGATGTGTCACATTTGGTGCAATCAGTTAATCCTCCTTTCTCACATGAGAACAGCAGGAGCAATGTCAGGGCCACTATGATGTGACTATTCTTCATAGTTGTAGATTTTTATCTTTTTACCGGCAGTCGCCGGAGCTGTCCGCGAAAGTGTATATGAAATGCCAAGGCTGAACCAGCTTGGGGGTACCTTGTAAAACGGCATCTTCA
>JADGPV010000219.1 GCA_017882245.1 Bacteroidales bacterium
GCATGCCGCCCGGGGGATAAAAAGCGTTAACCCCGCGTACAAAGTGGGCGGCCCTGCTACTGCAGGAGCAGCATGGGTTCCTGATATGATCCGGTTTTGAGGGGAAAACTCTGTTCCGATCGATTTTATCTCCACACATACCTATGGGGTGAAGCAGGGTCACCTCGACGAATCCGGAACTTCAGGAACGATTCTCGACAAAGCTGAATGGGCTGTCAGCGGTGATGTTATCAATTCGCGGAAACAGATTGAGAACTCAACCATGCCCTCTCTTGAACTACACTATACAGAGTGGAGCTCATCATATACACCGTCTGACCCTATTCATGACAGCTACCACCAGGCGCCATACATTCTTGAAAAGCTGAAACAGGTGGGCGATGCCGCCAACTCCATGTCCTATTGGGTATTCACCGATATTTTTGAAGAGGCCGGCCCACGGTTCACTCCTTTTCACGGCGGATTTGGATTAATGAATTACCAGGGAATCAAAAAACCCGCATACTATGCATACAGTTTT
Organism: Bacteroidales bacterium; assembly: GCA_017882245.1. GTDB lineage: Bacteria > Bacteroidota > Bacteroidia > Bacteroidales > VadinHA17 > SR-FBR-E99. The sequence goes on from JADGPV010000219.1 coordinate 521, forward strand.
TTAAACAGGCTGGGCGAAACAGAACTAACTAATGCCGACAGTTCCTCATGGGTCTGTAAAAGCGAAAAAGGTGATCTTCAGGTATTGTTCTGGGACTATACCTATACACACCCCGGCGATTCAGTTCTTAACCAGATGTTTTATGCCAGGGATTTACCGTCGAAAACAAAAGGGAAAATATCCGTCGAAATAAATAATATACCCCTGGGAAGCTATACCCTCGAAATTTACAGGATTGGCTACAGGGTAAATGACCCCTATTCTGAATACTTATCCATAGGGAAGCCGAAGCAGTTGACGAAACAACAGGTTGAAACTCTGAAACAACAAAACAACGGATTGCCAATTTCAACGGAAACTGTCGTCATCAATGGAGAACAACACTTCAGGAGAGAGATAAACATTAATGAAAATGATGTTTACCTGTTGAGCTTTCAAAAAAAGAATTCCCTGCAATGAAAAGAAGTTATATGAACCCTTATCTGGCAGGAATCCTGCTCGGTATAGTACTCCTCACGGCGATGGTTGTTTCAGGCCGGGGTCTCGGTGCAAGCGGCGGCTATAAATATTGCGTCGTTTCAATAGTCGGTGCTGTCGATCCTCCTCATGTCGAAAATTCAGAATACTATTCAAAGTATTTTGAAAACGGTAAAAAACCACTGACAAACTGGCTTACGCTGGAGATATTCGGGGTGGTTGCAGGCGGCTTTATTTCAGGTGCTGTCTCAGGAAGACTAAAACTTAAAGTTGAAAAGTCTCCGAAGATATCTGTCACCCGTAGACTGATCTTTGCATTTCTCGGCGGAGTGTTGTTTGTCTACGGAGGTCAGCTCGCAAGGGGATGTACCAGCGGAGCGGCATTATCCGGCATGGCTGTCCTCTCACTCGCAGGATTCGTAACAATGATCGCCATCTTCGGCTCAGCTTATGTCTTTGCATGGATCTTCAGGAAAAACTGGATCTGATAAGCCACAAATCTCAAATCTCAAATCTCAAATCTTATAATTAATGAATCAAATTAACAACAATTGAAATGGCTCCACTTTCATCATATTTTGCATTCCCGGAATGGTTGAATATGCTAACCGCTTTTCTGATCGGGATCGGTTTTGGATTTGCCCTTGAACAGGCAGGTTTTTCTTCGAGCCGAAAACTGGCAGGAATGTTCTACGGATATGACACCACCGTGATTAAAGTCTTCTTTACTGCTGCTATTGTTGCTCTGATCGGATCACAATTCCTCAGTTACTTCGGATTACTTAACCTGAATCAGGTATATGTAAATGAGTTTTATGTAACTGCATCTATTGTAGGTGGAGTAATAATGGGGGCAGGCTTCATCATGGGCGGATTTTGCCCGGGCACCGGCCTATGTGCCATGTCCATCGGCAAAATTGATGCTATGGCGTTTGTCGCAGGAGGATTTGCAGGTGCATTTCTCTTCACCGAAACTTATCCGCTGATTGAAGGTATGGCCAATGCCCGGTACAAAGGACCAGTGAAGATCAATGAATCGCTGGGTCTCTCTCCCGGACTTTTTACTCTTATCTTGGTAGCTGCAGCTGTGGCTATGTTCTGGATCGCAGAGCTGGCCGAAAAGAAATTTGCACGGCCGGAAATAACAAACGACTTAAAATGACCCTGTATGATTATAAGAAAAGAGTTCTCCGTATTGCTCCTTCTGCTAAGCCTGATCCTGGCATTACTGCCTCTCACAGCAAATCGCTCTTTTACTGCAAAACCCGACAAGCTCCTCTCAGATGTCCTGAATGAGGATGCTTCATTCACTGTTGATCAGGTTGCAGAATTCATAATTAGGGAAGACAACACTGTCCAGCTGATAGATCTGAGGTCGCCTGAGGAGTTCAGAAAACAGGCTATTCCCGGAGCTGTTAATATCCCCTACCCTGAATTCGTTACCAAGGACCCGGAGATATGGCTCGGTAATAAAAACGTCAGGAACATCTTTTATTCTGCCGGAGATATCGAGTCGGATTATGCCCTTGTCTATGCCAGGGGACTTGGATATGATAACAGTTATGTCATGGCAGGTGGTGTAACGGAATGGATAAGGACAGTCATGGAAACGAAGTTCACCGGCGACAGGATAACAGCAAGGGAAAATGCTTTGTTTGAAACAAGAAGACGTGCCGGAGAGATGTTTACCGAACTGAACAGTCTTCCCGACAGCCTTAAAATGAAGTTTCTCGAATCGAAGAAATTCTCTGCAAAGAAGCTTGATGGCGGATGCGAATAGTAAAATGATTAAACAGAAAAGCAATGAAATTTATTAAGCAATACTGGCTCGTCTTGCCATTATTTATGCTCGCGGTTATATTGGTGCTTAACAGGACCTTCAGTCAGAAGAATTTCAGATATGATGCCGTAAAATGGGCAGAGCCTTCAGCTACCGGCTCAAACATCCTTACCGAAGATCAGATAGCGACCCTGAGCGGTGAAATACTGCTGATCAGCCTTGGAAATGAAGCATCGATCGATAGACAGTTCCAGGGTAATACCATGAATATTAATCCTGAATCGATACTTGAAAAAACTAATCTCATGCGAATAAGAAAGAACAACGGTCCTGTCATCCTATATTCCGGTGACAACTCTGTGTCAGCCAGAGTTTGGATGGTTCTCAGTGAGATGGGTATGAAAAATATCTATATTCTCAAAAAAATTCCGGCCTGATATTGTTGCCAGGCCGGAACTTCATGATAAGGATATCCTGTATATTATTTTACTACCGGAAATTCGTTTGATTCAGCAAGTGTGAACGGCAGCCACGATAAGGTACTTTTTTCCTTTACCATCTTATCATACATAAAGCTGTTGTTCCCATACTTCAGCGTTCTCGCATCATAGCCGAATAGCCTGAGGAATGCAGTCGCAAAGCTTGAATTATGTCCGGTACCGCAATAGATCACCACGGTTTTGTCAATCGGGATTGTGGCCATCATGTCAGTGAATCCCAGTGTTGATTCAGGTTTGTATCTTACAGCACCCGGGATGTGACCATCATCATATTTATCCTTTCGCTCAAGGTTAATTATGAAGTATTTTTTAGGATCACTGAAGATCTCATCTGCCGTGATCAGGATATCTCCGGTACCGTCTGCAAAGAGCTTTTTAAATCTTGCATCCCCGATTTCCTTTCCTGTTGAAAGGCCGGTTTTAAGCTCCGGCATACTTACGGGTTTCGGAGTCTCATTGGCAGTAATTTCCAGACGGTCTTCGTATTTACCTGATACACCCTTCAGCCAGCCCTCCTCCGCATATCTCTTATTCCATCCGCACATCCCCCATCGCATGGCATAAACATTGCCATATCCCATCATCCTGAGCAGTGCCGTGGTATAGCTTGATGTCTGACCATCTTCACAGACCAGTACTATTTTATCGAATTCAAAAGGCTTGATGCCGGTTTCAAAATATTCCGGCAGCTCTCCGAATTTTTTATTTACAGCACCACTAATATGACCTCCTGAATACAGTTCCGGAGACCGCAGGTCCACGATCAGATTGTTTTTTCCCAGTTCTGCATTTACAACAGATGCTTTAATAAGGCTTGGGAAGTACTGGCTATTGACATAATCACCATTCTCTTCCAGGTCTTTAAGCAAAAGCAGGGTTTCCTGACCAATAACTGGTGAAGCAGCGGTTTCCTTAACGGCCTCCTGCTTCTTTTCAGTTTTCTTTCCTGTGCAACTCAATGCAAAAGCAGCAAGAACTGCAAAGAAAAGAGCATAAATACATAGTCTTTTACTCATGATCTGGCTGGGCATTTCAATTACTTAGCAACAGGTACCCTGTCCTTGTCAAATCTGATCGTTTCAGTGCGCTTACCCTTCTCGTCATATTTGAATTCAGTGATGGCAACACCATCATCAGGACTATTAATAATATTCCTGTCCTTGTCCATGTTCCTTGTTTCAATTAAGGCCCCATGCTTATCATAAGTATTTTGTGTCACAGGCACACTTTTGCCACCGACATATTCATTGTCCTGGTCAAATACTGAAGTTTCCAGTACATACCCGTTCTCATCATATTTACTTACTCTCCTGGACCAGCCCCAGTACAGATTTGACATCTGTCCTGTCGCATTATAAACTGAAAAACTCCTGACATCGCCATATTCATCCGGGTCAAATTCAAAATACGAAACACCGATATCGCCACAGTTCTCAGCTGTACAGTTATATAGGGTATCTGCCATATAATTGGCCATTCTCAGGACATAACCCTTGTCGTTATAAGCAAACCTGAGTTCATAGAAAGGACAGAAAGGATTCATTATAGTCTCTACGTTTGCCAGGTTATATCTTTTTTCCTGCACCATGCCGTCAGGGAGTACAACCCAAACGTATGAATGGATCTTGTTCCGGTCTTCAACCGGCTGTCCTTCTTTGTTGAAAAATTTAAGGCCTTTCCGGGTACCACCCTCATCCAGAGTATACTCATAGGTAAAAACCCCACCCCATTCTTTAGGCTGGTTGTTCTCATCAAAGAAGTGCTTAATCTGTTTGTTGTCTGAATATTCGTAGGTTATTTTTGCTCCTCCCATTGAGGAATACCCGAGCAGTTGATCCCCTCTGACAAATTCAACTGACAGAAGACGACCAGTATTGTCATAGTTGAACTTATAGCTATTGATATCTTTAGCCTCTTCAGGAGTTAACTTGCGTGATCCCCTTTCAGTGTCGTACGGGGTTTCGCTGAACAGGAGGTTCCTGTAATAAATGGTTCCGGTATTAATGCTTTTCTTTGCTGGAGCCTGGTTACAGGCCGGTAATCCTGCAATTATCAATGTTACCACACCCAATAGCAATGCTGTTTTTCTCAATTTCATAATATTACTTTTAAAGGTTTGTCTATTATTTCTGATAGATGTTTATCCGTTCTTCCTTACGTTTTAATGAATTGTACAATACATGTTCTTCCGGCAAAGATAACAACATTATTTCTTCGGAGCAGCCCTCAGGTACTGAACGGGCCAGCTGACATTTGCATCAAGCTCACTGGCGGCATGCAGGGGGAAGTACGGGTTTCTCAGGAGCTCCCTGCCCATGAATACCAGGTCAGCCTTGCCTTCGCTGAGGATTGCCTCAGCCTGTCTGGAGGATGTGATCAGTCCCACTGCACTGGTGAGGATGCCCGTTTTTCGCACTGCCTCAGAGAACTGGACCTGGTATCCCGGGCCAAAGGGTATCACCGCATCGTGAACGTTGCCGCCGCTGGAGCAGTCGACCAGATCGACACCATGGTTTTTGAGTACCTCTGCCAGCCTGACGCTCTCCCCGATGGTCCATCCGCCTTCGGTATAGTCCGTTGACGATATCCGCGTGAAGACAGGATTTTCTTCGGGCCATACCGATCTCACGGCATCTGCCACCTCCACAAGAAGGCGGATCCTGTTCGCAAACGATCCGCCGTATTCATCCGTTCGCCTGTTGCTGATCGGTGAGAGGAACTCGTGCACCAGGTAGCCGTGGGCACTATGTATCTCCGCTATTTTAAAGCCTGCAGCCTTTGCTCTTCCGGCAGCTGCTTTAAAGGAGGCTATGACGTTTTTTATGCCTTCGCTGTCCAGCACAAGGGGAGCGCGCTCACCCGGCTGGAAGGGTATTACCGATGGCGCCACTGTCTGCCATCCTCCGTGATTCTCATCCAGTTGTTTCCCTCCCTCCCATGGCCTTGCGGATGAGGCCTTCCTGCCGGCATGGGCAAGCTGTATGCCGGCGACAGCGCCATGATCATGTATGAAGGAGACGATCCTGCGCAGACCGTCCACATGGTCATCGCTCCACAGGCCGAGGTCGCCCGGTGAAATCCGGCCCAAGGGTGCCACACCTGTTGCCTCGAAGATGATCAGTCCTGCCCCACCGATGGCCCTGCTGCCATAATGAGTCATATGCCAGTCACAGGCGAAACCGTCAGTTGCCGAGTACTGGCACATGGGCGACATCACAATCCTGTTGCGGAGAGTTACACCCCTTATCGTTAACGGAGAGAATAGCATTGACATGATAATTCCTTCTTTGTTGATACAACGTCTGCAAAGGTGCTAATTTCCCTCGCTAAAAATGTCCACCGGGCATTTTATTAACGCTCGGTCCCTCCTTCTCCCTTTCACCCTTTCACCTTTTCACCTTTTCACCCTTTCGCCTTTCTCCTTTCGCCTTTTTACACCTTGTCCTCCCCCTTCGCGGGACTGCCTCTCGGCCAACCGGAGGATGGTTAACATGCTCCATCGCAGAGTCACTCCATCGCATATGCCCGCCCTGCAGCCTGTCTCCTCCTTTAGTTGCCCTATAACAGATTTAGAGCCAATTCAGGAGCACAAAATTCAATAAATGCGTTATTTTTAATAGATTTGTAAAAAAGAAACAATGACCCAACAGCAGATTAAAGATATAATATTGACCCATTTAAAAGATTATCAACCTGTAAGTGTTGGCATATTCGGGTCATTCGCCAGAGGTGAAAACAATAAGAATAGCGACATTGATATTCTTGTGAAGTTTAAGGTTGCTCCTTCATTGCTTACTCTTATCAGGCTTGAAAATGAGCTCTCTGAATTACTCGACATTAAAGTAGATTTAATTACCACTGGCGCAATAAAAAATAAAAGAGTTAAAAAGAGCATCAAAAAAGACCTCATCAGTATTTTGTGATGATAAAAGCTGACCTCGCTTACGTAGAGCATATTCTCGACTGCATAAACACAAGCTATGAACAGATTTACATTGCTCCCCCTTTTTTTACTCTTGTTTATCAACGCGAAAGCGCAGGATAAAATCATCAGTATCAATCAGGATACAATACACTGCAAAATAGTATCAATAAGCAATGAACGTATCTTTTACGAACTAAATAATAATGATGGATCAATAACCGGCAAATCCATGCCATTATCCCAGGTGGCTGAATATCTGAAATTGTATCAGCCGGAAGCAAATTCAAATACGGATAAACCGGAAACGCCAAAGAGTGTATCTTCCCCTGAAAACCGGTTCTGTTTGGGGCTGGATGCAGGTTATTCGACCATGCCCTGGTACCTCGACAATTTTCTTTTATCATCTGCAATGCCTGATTATTATAACAGGCTGAAAACAGGATTTCATATAAATGCCAGGGCGCATTATATGATCAGAAGTTTTTTGGGTTTGGGTGTGGAATATTCGTTTTTCAAAACGGATGTGAGCGGAACTATGCCAATAGAATACCCCTCGTCGGTATTCATAATGCAATCTGAAAAATGCCGCCAGTATATCAATTACCTGGGAGCATCGGTCCTTTTTCAGCAACATTTGGATGCACAACATAAGTTTATGCTTGGCGAATCTGTCTCGGCCGGGATTTTATTCCTTCGTCTGGAAGATCAAAGTACTTATCC
>JADGPV010000031.1 GCA_017882245.1 Bacteroidales bacterium
TGAGCCTGGTGACATTAATGTGGGAGGAGGATTGGGAGTAAGTTACACTGAGCCTGATATGGTACCGCCTTTTGCCGAATATTTTAATATCTTCCGTGATCATCTTGATAGAAAGATACGGAGTACCATCTCTTTTGAGCTGGGCCGTTCACTGACTGCCGGATGCGGTTCTCTAATATCCACCGTTTTGTTCGTAAAGGAAGGTGCCGGGGAGACTTTCGTAATCCTTGACGCCGGTATGACAGAGCTGATGAGACCGGCACTCTATCATGCCTACCATCGCATTGATAATCTCACCTCAGAATTAAAGGAGAAAAAATATACGGTATCAGGGCCCGTATGCGAAACAACCGACACGTTTGGCAAGTTTATCGAACTGCCGGAAACCAAACGTGGTGATCTGATAGCAATTCGCTCTGCCGGAGCATATGGTGAGGTAATGGCTTCGAGATACAATCTTCGGTCACTTCCTCCGTCAGTATTCTCAGACAAACTGTAAAAAAAAAACTGCTTCCGCAGCTTTTTCCTGGCAATCAGGTCACACATTTTTCTTCTTCAGCAGTTTCCTGACAGGGTCAGAGAAAAAGAGCATGACCAGACCAAATGTAAGAGTACAGATGCCTGAGATCAGGTTTACATTCACGCCCAGCAAACGGACATACATCGCATCATGGCCTATTGCGGCCAAACCGTAAATGGTTATAATCAACCCGAAAATAGAAAACATGAGTCCAATTGGAAATCGTATATCTAACATGATATTAATATTTTAGGTTACCAGAACAATATTGAAAGCACTATCATAATTATTCCTACTATAACAGCCAGGAACCATGGTCTCTTATACCATAAAACAGCACTGTCATCAAGCTTCGGGGTCATTGAATAAACCAGTCCGTTAAGCTCATCATCAGACTTGGTGCGTTTCGCAAGAAGTGATAAAATGACAGTCAGCAATGTTGCAGCCGAGAATGCGTAAATGGCTGTCCAGAAATTCTGAGCCATCTCAACAGGATAAGTAATCAGCGGTGCGATCCATCCTCCCTTGACGAGCGTGGTAGCTCCCTCGGGTACTGATAGTCCGTGATGCAACAATGCAATGAGGAAGCCTCCAAGGAGGCCGGTAAACGCTGCGTTACCGGTAGACCGTTTCCAGAACATCCCCAGGAAGATCACTGCAAAGAGAGGTGCATTGATCATTGAGAAGATAGTCTGAAGGAAGTCCATTATGTTCCCGAACTTACTGGCTATATATGCGGCGGCAATACTTACCAGCACACCAAATATGGTAGCCATCTTTCCAACCTTGAGATAGTGTCTGTCATCAGCATCCTTGTTTCCTGTGACCGGCCTGATATAACTCTGGTAGATATCATAGGTCCACACGGTGTTAAATGCTGACACGTTGCCGGCCATCCCTGACATGAACGATGCGAGCAGGGCAGTAACGCCGAGACCCAGCACGCCTGCCGGCAGGTATTGTTTCAGGAGCATTATTATGGTGTAGTCATAGATAGGCTGACCGGCATTATTCAGCGGCAGGGCAAATCCTTTCAGAGGATCATTCATCAGGACAAGTGCTGCAATACCTGGAACGATAATAAGAAATGGGATGAACATCTTTGGTACGGCTCCGATAAGTGGCACTTTACGTGCAGCAGTCATGGATTCAGCGGCCATTGCACGCTGAACGATCAGGAAGTTAGTGCACCAATATCCGAAAGAGAGAACAAATCCCAGGCCAGCAAAAATGCCATACCATGCAACACCGAGCGGGTTACCTGAGGCTGAGGCTGTGTATTTCCAGGTTGATGTCCATGCGTCTCCGGCAAATCCCTTGCCCTCAACAATAGGCGCCAAGCTGGTCTGCAGTCCGTTCCATCCGCCTACATCGCTCATGACAAGTATCGCCATAGGCATAAGGCCGATCACTATGATGAAGAACTGAAGCACCTCGTTATAAATGGCTGAAGAAAGACCACCGAGATAGGTGTATGCAAGTACTATTGCTGCCGAAGCAAAAAGAGAAATATTAAAGTTCCATCCGAGGACATTCTCAAGAAGTAAAGCCAGTGCATACATCGAGATACCTGATGCAAGGACGGTCATAACAGCAAAGAGAATTGCATTTAGACCGCGGGTCTTTTCGTTGAAACGAAGCTTAAGATACTCAGGCACTGATCTGGCTTTGGAGCCGTAATAGAACCTCATCATGAAAAGTGCCAGGAAGACCATTGCAGGAATAGCGCCTATCCAGTAAAAATGAGTGGTGAGCATTCCGTACTTGAGGCCGGATCCTGTCATGCCCATCACCTCAAGTGCTCCAAGGTTGGTGGAGATGAACGCCAGACCAGCGACCCAGGCTGGGATTGACCTGCCAGCCTCGAGAAAGGCTGAAGCATTCTTCATGTACTTTTTCAGGGCCCACCCAATGCCAAGGACAAAGAGGAAATAGACTGCCATAACCAGGTAGTCTATTCCGCCAAGCGCAAATTTTGTATCCATGTGATTCTTTCGATTAGGTTTGTTAACACACAAACTTAACGAAATTTATTACATGGAAACAGGTGATAAAAATTTTTATAATTGATCAGAACTATTTCTTCACCGTCGTCGCAAAGGACCTGTTCTTTAAAGGCAGGAGTTGCTTTCTGTCGCGCATTGCAGCGCTCTTTGTCCCGGTATAGTCAACCCAGGCGATGAACTCATTTAACTCATTCTTCTGAAGTTTGTCCGTCATTATGAAACCGACGTCTTCATTCCTCAGAGTATAGTTATTATAGGTGGCATGCCATACATCAACATAATAGACATACGGTCCCAGATCGGTGAATATCACTTTACCTTCCGCGTTGGTAAATCCTTCGACTATTGCATTGGTCTCATTGTCCCAGTCAGCTTCGGAAGGATACAATATCACGCTTGCGCCTTCCACAGGGTACTGGTCGTACCACTCAAGCACCTCTACCTCAAGCATAGTGGGTGAGGTTATCTCAATGTCAAGATAACTTTTATCGACATTACCTGATGAAGAGTAAGCGGTCAATACCACCGTGAATGTACCTGAACCGGAATATGAATGAACAGGATTAAATGCATCGGACCAGGTGCCGTCACCAAAGTCCCATGCAACGTCTGTTGCATTATTTGAAGCATTGGTGAAAAAGATATTCTCACCAACTTCAGCGGTGACCTTATCTGTATAGAAATAAGCGTCAGGCTGTATGTCACATGAGCTGAGCATTATAGCTGCTACTGCCGATAAAAACATCATTCTTTTCATGACTGGCGTGTGTTGGTACTGTTATATCAAATCCAAAATCTGTGCCATGATATTTACATAAAAAACAGATAACGGTCAAGTCCCAAAAAAGGCATGGACATTGGCATGCAAAAATTAGTTATCTTTGCAAACTAATTTTAATTCAGATTTAATGATCAGAATAACATTCCCCGACGGCTCTGTCAGGGAGTATCAGAAAGGTATCAGCAGCTATGAAGTAGCCGTGTCTGTCAGCCCGAGGCTGGCCGCTGATGTCTACTCTGCGACGGTAAACGGTGAATTACGCGATCTCTCCCGCCCTATTGACACTGACGCAACTTTGAAACTGCACAAGTGGGATGACCCTGAGGCAAAACATGCGTTCTGGCACTCTTCGGCTCACCTGATGGCAGAAGCTTTGGAATCACTGTATCCGGGTATAAAGTTCGGTATAGGCCCGGCAATAGAGAGCGGTTTCTATTATGATGTCGACCCGGGTGAAGGCAAAGTTATCACTGACGCAGATCTGCCTGTTATTGAAGACCGGATGAAGGAGCTTGCCGCAAAGAACAGTCCCATAGTGCGCAATGAGGTAAGCAAGAAAGAAGCAATGGAGCTCTTCACAAAAAAGGGAGATGAATACAAGACCGAGCTTATCTCCGAGCTTGAGGACGGCACAATCACATTATACAGGCTAGGCAACTTCACTGACCTCTGTCGCGGGCCTCATCTGCCAGATACTTCATCGATAAAAGCCATCAGGGTCCTGAGCCTTGCCGGTGCCTACTGGAGAGGCGATGAAAAGCGCAAGATGATGACACGCATCTACGGTATTACCTTCCCTAAGCAGAAGATGCTTGATGAATATATGGTCATGATAGAGGAAGCACGGAAGCGTGATCACAGGCGCATCGGAAAAGAGCTTGAACTTTTTGCCTTCTCACCGAAAGTAGGTATGGGCCTACCTCTGTGGCTGCCCAAGGGAGCCGACATGAAGCAGAGACTGACAGACTTCATGACCAGGGTTTTGAAGGAGAGAGGCTATGTGATGGTTTCGACACCGCATATTGGCAATGTAGAACTTTACAAGACATCCGGTCACTTTGAGAAATACGGTGCTGATTCATTCAGGCCCATAACAACACCGCAGGAGGGTGAGGTATTCATGCTTAAACCCATGAATTGCCCACATCACTGCGAAATTTATAATGCCACACCACATTCATACCGCGATCTGCCCATCAGGATGGCCGAATTCGGCACCGTCTACCGTTATGAACAGAGCGGCGAGCTCCATGGACTCACCAGAGTGCGCAGCTTTACTCAGGATGATGCCCACCACTTCTGCCGCCCTGACCAGCTGAAAGACGAATTCAAGAGCATCATTGACCTTGTACAATACATCTTCAAGATAGCCGGCTTCAATGAGTTCACCGCACAGATCTCACTTCGCGATCCATCAAACAAAGAGAAGTACATAGGTTCGGATGAGAACTGGGAGAAAGCTGAAAGAGCAATAATAGAAGCTGCCGGAGAGAAAAACCTGACCACCTCCATCGCCATTGGTGAAGCAGCATTCTATGGACCCAAACTTGACTTCATGGTCAGGGACGCAATCGGGCGCAGATGGCAGCTGGGTACCATACAGGTTGATTATAACCTCCCTGAGAGGTTTGAACTGACATACATGGGCAGCGACAACCAGAAGCATCGGCCGGTGATGATACACAGGGCTGTCTTCGGTTCCATGGAACGTTTCGTTGCCGTGCTCATTGAAAATACTGCAGGGAAATTCCCTTTATGGCTTACCCCTGACCAGGCTGTGATATTACCAATCAGCGAAAAATTTAACGATTATTCAAAAACTATTTTGAATTTCCTTAATAATTCCGATATTCGCACCCTGATTGACGACAGGAGCGAAAAGATAGGTAAGAAGATAAGGGATAATGAGTTAAAGAGGATCCCATACCTTCTTGTGATAGGTGAAAAAGAGGTTGAGAGCGGTACGGTATCGGTCAGAAGGCAAGGTGAAGGCGATAAGGGAGTTATGAAACCTGATGAGTTCATCAGCCTGATAAAAGACGAGATTTCGAAAGAAATTGGTATTTAAGAGATTGAATTAAAGCATAGTATTAACCTAACTGGAGGACCAAATCATAGCAGGACCAATCTTTTCCAGGCCCAGGCCGGGAAGAAAACCGGAACCGGAACACCGGATTAACAACAGGATCACAGCCAGAACAGTAAGGGTTGTGGGTGAAAACATCGAGCCGAAAGTAATGAGCATCAATGATGCTCTCAGCCTCGCTGACGAAATGGAACTGGATCTTGTTGAGATATCTCCCAACGCAGACCCGCCCGTATGTAAAGTTGTTGATTATCAGAAGTTTCTTTATCAGCAGAAAAAGAAACAGAAGGAGATTAAAGCCAATGCCGCTAAAATAGTTGTAAAAGAGATTCGTTTCGGACCAAACACTGACGATCACGATTACAACTTCAAACTGAAGCATGCCATCAATTTCCTCGAAGAGGGAGCCAAGGTCAGAGCCTACGTGTTTTTTAAGGGAAGATCAATTCTCTTTAAGGAACAGGGTGAAAAACTGCTCGCGCGTTTTGTAAACGACCTTGATGACTATGGTAAGGTTGACCAGATGCCGAGACTGGAAGGAAAAAGGATGATCATCATCCTCTCTCCGAAAAAGAAGAAATAGAATTTTTTATATACATACATTAATATATTATGCCAAAAATGAAAACAAATCCGGGTGCAAAGAAGAGATTTTCTTTGACCGGTACAGGTAAGATCAAGCGGAAGCATGCTTTCAAAAGCCACATCCTGACCAAGAAGTCAACCAAGCGTAAGAGGAATCTTACTTATGACGGAATGGTAGACAAGGCTGACAAGAAGAATGTCCAGCTCCTTCTCGGGTTAAAGTAATGTTAACCGCCTGACAGTGTGATAATCAACTGAATTATTAACCTGGATGTGAAGCATAAAAGACCTTAATGACGCTTACATCCGAAAAAGAGTAAAGAAAATGCCAAGAGCAACAAACGCACCAGCATCAAAGGCAAGGACAAAGAAAATCTTCAAGCAGACCAAAGGGTACTTCGGAAACAACGCCACTGTTTACAGTGTCGCCAAGAATGTGCTTGAGAAGGGTCTCGCTTATGCCTATCGTGACCGTAGAGACAAGAAAGGCCAGTTCAGGGCTTTGTGGATACAGAGGATCAACGCAGGAGTTCGCCTTTACGGGATGAGCTATTCAGAATTTATCGGCGGGCTTGACAGGAAGGGTATCACCCTCAACCGCAAGACCCTGGCCGACCTCGCAATGAACCACCCCGAAGCTTTCAAGGCAATTGTTGATAAAGTGAAGGAATAAAAAAAAGCTGCGCGAGCAGCTTTTCTTTTATCGTGCGCTTTTAAAGAACCTCTTGAATCTTATCTTGCCAAGTCCCGTTCCTTCCTTGTCCATAGACAACCATACAATCACCGGGCGACCGACGATATGATCCTCCGGTACATATCCCCAGAACCGTGAGTCGGCAGAGTCGTGCCTGTTATCACCCATCATCCAGTAATAGTCCATTTTAAAGGTATAGCTGTCAGCAGGCTTACCGTTGATGTAGATAAGACCGTCTTTTACCTCCAGGTCATTTTCTTCATAGATATCAATAATTTGTGTGTAGAGGCTCAGGTTCGAGAGATCAAGTCTGATGGTGGCTCCCTTTACCGGTATCCATAAAGGGCCAAAGTTGTCCTCATTCCACCGGTATCCCGGATCATGAGGAAAAATGTAAGGCGCATACTCCCCTGGTCTCATTACCTCCTGCTCAACACCCGTGACATTGGCAAAACCTGATATCACCTTTGCATTGTCCTTCGTCAGGGGGAGTTTATAGACAGTACCCGAGAGCATCATCGACTGATCTGATTTTGATACGCCCATCCTCTCGAATGCCTTCGGGTTTATACGCGTACCATTGGTCCGTACATAATAATCCGTCTGCTGTGTTCCGTTGTCCGGTACGGCAACGTTATTCACATAAAGCTGACCGCTCTTTATTGTGATCGTGTCACCGGGAATTCCCACGCAACGTTTTACATAATTATCGCGACGGTCGACAGGCCTGAAAATCACTGTGTTCTCGCTCCATACAAGCTGCCTGGCCAGAGAATTATACTCCTCCTTGCTCTTCAGTTTCCTGTTTGCCCTGATATCCTCGGCTATAAGCATCTCAACACGTTCTCTGAGAATCTCGTAATAGCTTACTGCAGTATTTTCAAGACACACCGTATCTCCTGCAGGGAAATTAAAAACCACAACATCATTATTCTTCACATGACCAAAACCGGCAAGTCTTTTGTATTTGCGATGTATCAGGTCTGACCAGGACTTGGCTCTGCCATTCGAGAAAGGCATAGTGTTCTGTGTAAACGGAAATGCCAGCGGGGTGTTGGGCATACGAGGCCCGTATGCTAACTTGCTGACTGCCAGATGATCGCCAACAAGCAGTGTCTTCTCCATGGAAGGCGAGGGGATGCGGTAGTTCTGGAAGAAGAATATATTTATAAGTGTAACCGCTACAACTGCAAATATCAGAGCGTCAAGCCATTCAATGACAACGCTGTTTTTGCCTTCACGCTTTTTCCAGAACGTCCAGTTTACCTTCCTGCTCACATAAATATCAAATATTACCGGCAGACCGAACAGCCACCAGTAATTACCAAGCCATATAACCCAGAGGATATATAAGACTGCCGCAATTCCAAATTTGAAGAATTTGCTCTGGAGAATTTTATTCATCTTTCTTTTATTTGGCTGCAAATCTAATTATAATTAAAGATTTAAAA
>JADGPV010000032.1 GCA_017882245.1 Bacteroidales bacterium
CATGATGGGCAAGGTTGCTGACATTGTAAAGAGATGTCCCGACCTTGACCTGCTGGGCATTAACACTTATGGCGATATATATACACTTCCCTCCACCCTTGAAAAATATGGATGGACAAAGCCTTACCTTATTTCGGAGTGGGGCCCGGATGGTTACTGGGAAGTCAGGAAAACAACCTGGGGCGCACCATACGAACAGACCGGTCTCGAAAAGTATCAGTGCTATGAGAAAAAATATAAAAGCTGCATGACCCCTCAGAACGGAAGTTGTCTTGGGTCGTATGTATTTTATTGGTCAGGCTTTAAGCAGGAAACCACTCATACCTGGTTTTGCATGTTTGATTCCACAGGACTTGAATCCCCGCTTGTTGGCCTGATGCATTATATGTGGACCGGTAAAAAGCTGGAAAATACGGCACCTGTCGTTGATTCTCTTAATATCGCTGAATTTGTAAGATATGAGCAAATAGCAGTCGACCGGAACTCGGTTCATTCCGCCAGAGTCACCGTTCATGATCAGGATAATGACAAGCTGACATTCAAGTGGGAGATCCGCCCGGAAGCAAAATATGCATCGTATGCAGGACAGGGAGAAGTGGTCCCCGAACCGCTGCCAAAACTGATTACAGGCAAGGCAGAAAAAGTTACCTTCATTGCCCCTTCTGAAACAGGAGCCTACCGCCTTTTTGTTTATGCATATGACGTGAAAGGACATTTTTCAACAGGCAATCTGCCATTTTATGTCAGGTAAATGGGAAGAAATCATTTATATATTGATAAAGCATTCTTTTACCGCTTGCTCCTTTATATAACTCTGCTGGCCTCATACTTAAATTCATATTCACAGTCTCATCCCCTACCGGTATTGCCCGATACTTCAAAGCTGGGCCTGTACACATCCCGGACTATGAATCTTCTTCATTTCAGTTCTCCTGACAAAAAAAATGAGGTGAGGATTCTGGTTTACGGGCAGTCAATAAGTGAACAGGAGTGGTGGCTGGAGGTCAGGCGTACTGTTCAGGAGCGATTCCCGAATGCTCATCTTATTATGGAGAACAAAGCAATCGGCGGATTTTCAACACAGTATCTCTTTAAGACTGTTGAAATGGATGTCAGTTCATTCTATCCAGACCTTGTGCTGCTCCATATCTATGGAAATAGCAAGGATTATGAGTCCGTCCTGAATACGATACGCAGCCGGACAGCATCGGAAGTTGCCATAATGACAGACCATTATATCGGAGAGAACAAGTGGAGCGACACGATGTGCTATCATATACTGCCTGCCCTTGCAGAAAAATATAAATGTGATATCGTAAATATCAGGGATCCATGGAAGGCCTACTTAAAGGATAATAATCTTGAACCAGCTGCCCTTCTTAAAGACGGAATTCATCTGAATGATTTTGGAAACTTCCTTATGGCTGAGCTTGTCAAGCCTCTGTTTTATTACAAATCTTCCATTGCAGATGATCCCTTTGGCCTTTTGAAATGCTACACTTTAGGCTCAGATATTGATTTCCATAGCAACACTCTCTCAATGCATCTGGAAGGTAACAGGGCGGACCTGGTCTACATCCCGTTATTGTCCCGGAGCAGCGATTCTATGAGAATAATGCTCGATGACAGGCCACCATCCTCCTTTCAGGGTTGCTATTATCTTACACGCCCCTATTGTGACAGAGATAAGGCCTGGCCGTGGGAGCTGCCTGCCATGATACGCGTCAATCACACCGCTCCGTGGACCGCAGAGGAATGGACATGCGTCTTTACCAGAGCAGTGCCTCCATACCTCACTGTCAGGTTCAGAGTATCAGGCTCGGTAACCGGAAAGGATGGAAGCGGATGTGTGAACCGAGATTTCATCTCCAGGTCAGGAAGGGTAATAATTCAAAAAGGTGATGCCGAAGATGGTGGTGACTGGCATCTTAACAGGTCATACAGGGTATTAAAGACCACTGTAAAAAGAGGCGACTGGTTTAAGTGGAAAACATTTGCAATCGGCACCGATGTTTTTGCACCTGATTCCGACAGTAATAATGGAAGAGAGAAAAGGGCTATTCTGTTTCAGGGAGTACCGAACACGGGTCATAATCTTAAAATTGTTGCCATCGGTAAGAACGTCCCCTCCATTACTATGATCCGGATTTACAGGCCATACTGGAACAGATAGGTATAGTTTTGATTATTGATTGTCTGCTGGGGTTCCTGGCAGAATACACAAAACACTATCGGCAAAGCCTTTAAATGAGAGGCATCGGGCATCAGGCGTCAGGTAAGAGGTGAACAAAATTATTACTTGAATTTAAAATACAAATTATAACTCTTTATGAAGTCAGCACTAACAACTTCAATTCTATTCATTACTGTAATCTGTCTTGCACTAGCTCAGGAAAAACCCTGGATCGGCCCTTCGGCTGATTTTTCCCACGGTAAGCTCAAAGTATCCGGTAACAGAAGGTTTCTGATATATGAAGACGGAACTCCATTTTTTTACCTTGGAGATACAGGCTGGGAACTCTTCCACCGTCTGAATAAGGATGAGACTTTAAAGTACCTGGAAAACAGAAGATCAAAGGGCTTTACTGTCATTCAGGCAGTGGCACTTGCAGAACTTGACGGATTGAATACACCCAATTCTGAAGGCAACCGGCCGTTACTTGACAACGATCCTTTAAAGCCCAATGAGGCTTATTTCATTCATGTTGACTGGGTCATAAATAAGGCCATGGAGAAGGGACTTTATATAGGGCTGCTGCCTACATGGGGTGATAAAATTGATCCGCAGAAATGGGGAAAGGGGCCGAAGATATTCAACAGTGAAAACGCCTACAAATATGGGCAGTGGTTAGGAAAAAGGTATAAAGACCAGGTTAATATCATTTGGATAAACGGTGGTGACCGCAGTGGCGGAGGTGATAACAAACCTGTCTGGGATGCTATTGCGGAAGGGATAAAATCAGCCGATAAGAACCATCTCATGACCTATCATCCCTCCGGTGAGAACAGTTCATCAGACTGGTTTCACGAAAATAGCTGGCTCGATTTTAATATGTGCCAGACAGGTCATGCTCAGCGCAGCTTCGCAATTTACAAAAGGATAATAGTACGCGATTATGGTCTAAAGCCTGTAAAGCCTTGTTTTGATGGTGAGCCAAGGTACGAGGACCACCCGGTAAACTGGAATCCCGACGTTCTGGGCTGGTTCGATGATGCCGATGTGCGTCAGGCTATGTACTGGGATCTGTTCAGCGGAGGATTCGGGCATACATATGGATGTCATCCCATATGGCAGATGGCAGCACCCGGCAGGGAACCTGTTGGCTTCGCCCGTCATTACTGGTATGATGTTCTGGATTTGCCCGGAGCATTCGACCTTGTTCATGCACGAAGGTTAATGGAGTCGCGCCCGTTCATTTCAAGAGTGCCTGCACAGGAATTAATTGTACCTGATTATTTTCCTGAAACGGATTATGTTGTTGCAACCAGGGGGGATGGCTATGCATTTGTATATTTTCCTACAGGCTGGCCCGCAGAGATACGTCTCGATAAGCTGGGTGCAGCAACAATTAATGCCTACTGGTACGATCCGAGAACAGGTGATGCCAAGCCGCCGGAACAAATTCAGGGAA
>JADGPV010000005.1 GCA_017882245.1 Bacteroidales bacterium
GCGGAAGCAAAGGTATAAATGAAGAGGCGTTCATAAGGGTGATAACCTCGGTGTCGGACCTTCTTCTGGAGGCGCCTGAGATCGTTGAGATGGATATCAATCCGCTTCTCGGCTCAGGTGATTCTATTATCGCCGTGGATACGAGGATACGGATTGAGAAATAGCAAGGGGCATGTTGACGAACGAAGAGAGGAACCGGAGCGAAGCGGAGCTCGGCGCAGCCAAATCCCGCGCAGCGGGAGGGCATGGGGCAGAGAGAAAGGGAGAAGGTGAGAAAAGAGGATGGGAGAAAGGTTTTTGTAAAGATAAGAGAGAAGAAGGTGACAAATAGCATTTTTCACGAACTTAAAGTTTTCTACCTTATGGCCACTGTTTAGGGCTCAAAATAGAAAATTTATGAAAAATACCCCCATAAACCGTAAAACCGTAAGCAAAGCCATTATCGACAGTGGAATCACTGATCTCGGTAATGCTAGCATCAGGGAGATTGTCAAGCTTGTTAATCTTCTGATGAAGGAGACGGGTGTTGAATTCCTCAGGATGGAAATGGGAGTGCCAGGACTGCCGTCGGCGGAGGTTGGCATAAAAGCGGAGATCGAAGCTTTGAAAAAGGGGGTGGCATCGGACTACCCTGATATTGAAGGCCTCCCGCAACTGAAGACTGAAGCTGCACGATTTGTCAAACTTTTCCTGGATACCGATGTTAATCCGGAATGCTGCGTTCCAACCGGAGGAGCAATGATGGGAGGGATGGCCAGCTTCATGGTTGCTAACAGGAATGACAGGACCAAGGAGGGGACTCTTTTCATCGATCCCGGATTCCCTGTACAGAAGACTCAGACAAGGATACTGGGTCAGGATTACAGGTCATTTGATGTTTATGACTTCCGCGGTGAAAAACTGGGCCCCAAACTTGAATCGTACTTTAAATCAGGCAGAGTATCGACCATTCTGTACTCCAATCCCAATAATCCTTCATGGATATGCCTGACAGAAGAGGAGCTTCGTATAATCGGGACACTGGCAAAGAAGTATGATGTGATAGTGGTTGAGGATCTGGCTTATTTCGGGATGGATTTCAGGAGTGACTATTCAGTCCCCGGCATGCCTCCTTACCAGCCTACGATAGCACATTACTGTGATGATTACATTTTGCTAATCTCGAGCTCAAAAATATTCAGCTATGCCGGACAGAGGATCGGACTGATGGTTATGTCTGACCATCTCTATAACCGCCACTACCCTGACCTCCTGCGATATTATTCATCAGAGATCTTCGGAAGGGCGATGATCTTTGGCGCGCTGTATGCCTTATCTTCCGGAGTAACTCATTCAGTGCAGTACGGTTTTGCGGCGATTCTTAAGGCAGTCAACGATGGTATTTATAACTTTGTCGAAAATACAAAGGACTATGGCCGAAAGGCGGCGATCATGAAAGATCTGTTTACCAGGAACGGGTTTAACATTGTTTATGACAGAGACATTGACAGGCCTCTGGCGGATGGATTCTATTTCACTATCTCATATCCCGGATTTAGCGGCGGCGAGCTTCTTAAAGAACTGCTGTCCTATGGTATAGGTGCTATAACTCTCAATATCACTGGGAGTGAAAGGTCGGAAGGACTCCGGGCCTGTGTCTCCCAGGTGAGGCGCAAACAGATGCCTCTGCTTGAAGAGAGATTGAAGCTATTCAGAGAGAACAATCCAATAAAGGCTTGATATATAAGAATTTAAATTAAGAATAATACAAAAGAAATGGCTAAGATAAAAGGTGCTGTGATTATTGACACAGAGAGATGCAAGGGGTGCGAGGTGTGCGTCGTCACATGTCCCACGCAGACGCTGGCACTGGCAGTTGAGGTTAACGGCAAGGGGTATCATTACTCCTATGCTGCCTTTCCGGAAACATGTATCGGTTGCGCCAACTGCGCGGTAGTTTGTCCTGATGGCGTTATCACGGTTTACAAACTGAAGGTGGAGTAGCAGATAAAGAAACAAAAAGATATATTGATGGAAAAAGAACTGAAACTGATGAAAGGCAACGAAGCCCTCGCCGAGGCTGCTATACGAGCTGGTGCCGATGGTTATTTCGGGTATCCAATCACTCCCCAGAGTGAGATACTTGAATATCTCACTGAGGCCAACCCGCAGGCAACGACCGGCATGGTTGTGCTTCAGGCCGAGAGTGAGGTGGCAGCTATAAATATGGTGTACGGCGGTGCCGCGTGCGGCAAAAAGGTGATGACCTCATCTTCCTCGCCCGGCATAAGCCTGAAGCAGGAGGGGATAACATATATTGCAGGTGCGGAACTGCCCTGCCTTATCGTGAACGTCGTAAGAGGCGGGCCCGGACTGGGAACGATACAGCCGGCTCAGAGCGACTATTTCCAGGCGACAAAAGGCGGTGGGCACGGCGATTATCACCTTCTTGTGCTGGCACCGGCATCAGTGCAGGAAATGGCTGACTTCGTCGAACTCAGCTTCGATCTTGCATTTAAATACAGGAACCCCGTGATGATATTATCCGACGGTGCCATCGGACAGATGATGGAGAAAGTATATCTCAAACCGCAGAAAAAAAGATCAGAAGAGATCCTTCCGTGGGCCACAACAGGAAAGCCTGCCACGCGCGAACGCAATATAATCACATCGCTTGATCTTGATCCTGAGCGTCAGGAGAAGTTCAATCTGAAGCTTGTTGCCAAATATCGGGAGATGGCGGAGAAGGAGGTTCGTTTTGAAGAGTTTCAGACGGACGATGCCGAATATCTTTTCGTTGCCTACGGCACGAGTGCAAGGATATGCCAGAAAGCGATCCAGCTGGCAAGGGCCCAGGGGATAAAAGTGGGTCTTCTGAGACCGATCACCCTTTTCCCTTTCCCGAAAAAGAGACTTAACGAACTTGGTTCGAAGGTCAAAGGAATGCTTGCAGTGGAGATGAGTGCAGGCCAAATGGTGGAAGATGTTATGCTTTCGGTCAACGGTAAGACCCGTGTAAGCCACTATGGAAGAATGGGCGGAATGATAGCAACACCGGAAGAGGTGGTGGAAAACCTTAAAATATTTATAAAAGGCTGATTGAGATGACAGAGGTAAAAGCAAAAGATATAGTAAAACCAGAGAACCTGGCATATAAAAAGTCAAAGATTTTGACTGATAATGTTATGCATTACTGTCCGGGTTGCGGACACGGCACGGTTCACCGCGTGCTGGCTGAGGTAATTGAAGAGGAAGATTTGCAGAGCAAAACTGTGGGTATCTCTCCTGTAGGATGTTCTGTGCTGATGTATAACTACCTTGATATCGACATACAGGAAGCAGCTCACGGAAGGGCTCCGGCCCTGGCAACGGCCGTGAAGCGTCTGCTGCCTGACAGGTTTGTCTTTACTTACCAGGGTGACGGCGATCTGGCCGCCATTGGCACGGCAGAGACTATCCATACCTGTAATAGAGGTGAGAACATCCTCATGATCTTCATCAACAATGGCATCTATGGCATGACCGGAGGCCAGATGGCCCCTACGACGCTCATAGGGATGAAATCATCAACATCACCTTACGGTCGCGACGTGGCGACGATGGGCTCACCGATAAAGATGGCTGACATTGTTGCCCTTCTGCCAGGTACATGCTATGTAACCCGGCAGAGTGTCAACACCGCAGCAGGTGTCAGGAAACTGAAGAAAGCATTGAAAAAGGCAGTTGAATATCAGAGAGACAAGCGAGGTACGTGTTTTATTGAGATCGTTTCAAACTGCCCGTCAGGATGGAAGATGACACCGGTTGAGTCAAACAAATGGATGGAAGAGAACATGTTCCCGTTCTATCCGTTGGGTGACATTAAGGTTCCGAAAGATTCGTAGACATTGCATGTAGCGACGCCCTACCAGGGCGTCGTTACGTTGATAATTCGATAAACATTTAAATTTTTACGAAAGATCATGACAGAAGAAATTATAATTGCAGGTTTTGGCGGACAGGGTGTGCTGTCAATGGGGAAAATAATGGCCTATTCCGCCATGATGCAGGGAATGGAGGTAAGCTGGATGCCATCATACGGACCTGAAATGAGAGGAGGGACGGCAAACGTTAATGTGATACTAAGTGATGAGCGGATCAGTTCACCAATTCTCAGGAACTTTGACACAGCCATCATACTTAACCAGCAGAGCATGGATAAGTTTGAACAAAGTGTCAAACCCGGAGGTACCCTGATCTATGACGGTAACGGAATAACGCGCCACCCTGAAAGAAAAGATATCGACATCTACAGGATAGAGGCGGCGGAAGAGGCTTCAGCGATGAAGATGCAAAAGGTGTTCAACATGATTGTACTGGGAGGATTCATGAAGGTGAAACCGATCCTCAAGACCGAATACGTGATAAAGGGATTAAAGAAATCCCTCCCGGAGAGATATCACAATCTCATTCCCATGAACGAAGAGGCAATAAAGAGGGGAATGGAGATAATTCAAAAGGTAAATTAATTTGCGATTTGCGATTTCAGGATTTGTAGTCGGGAAATAAATCGACAATCGAGAATAGACAATCGAAAATCCTACTCGTAAAAGTGCATCTCCCGGATGTATTTCCAGACGGGAGCAGGGACAAACCATGAGACGTCTTTTCCTTCCCTGATAGCATTGCGGATGAATGTGCCGGAGATCTCCATCATCGGAGCGCTGACCTCTCTCAGTGAAGCCATCGTAAGAATCTCAGACAGCCTCTTACTGCTTTTTCTGCCGGGATTGAGTCTCGGGTAAACAACAATAGGATATCGCTTTACAAGCTCTTCCGGATTCTTCCATTTATGAAGTGTTGTCAGGTTGTCTTCACCCATTATGAGTGTGAACCTGTGTGAGGGATACTTCTCAGTCAGGTAGGTAAGGGTATCAATAGTGTATGAAGGTTGCGGCAGGGATAACTCAACATCACAGACCCTGAACCTTTTATCATCGCCTATAGCAAGCTCTGTCATGTAAACCCTGTCGCGGTCGCCAAGCAGTGTCTCTTTTGATTTCAGGGGATTATGCGGACTGACCACAAACCAAATCTCCTTCAGGCTGGAATACTCGGCTATGTAGTTGGCGATAGCCATGTGCCCTATATGAACCGGGTTGAATGACCCGAAGAATAACCCTGTCTCTGTCATCTATTGCTTAAAAATGCTTTTACAAAAACTTCAATCTCACTGCAAGCCCTGTCAAGATCATCGTTGACTATCACCTTGTCGAACCGGTCAGCCAACCGGATCTCGGAAGATGCCTTTTCAACCCTCATGTTTATCTTGTCGACACTGTCCGTGCCTCTCTTAATGAGTCTGGCCTTCAGTTCTTCCACTGAGGGAGGCATTATGAATATGGCCAGGGCATCCTTTTTAAAGATCGTCTTCAGGTTTATCCCGCCCTTCACATCTACATCAAAAAGCGGGATCTTTCCAAGTTTTGTGATTCTTTCTACCTCGCTTTTCAGAGTACCGTAATAGTGGTCTTCATAGACCTCTTCCCATTCAATGAATTCCCCGGCTTCGATCTTTTTTCTGAACTCGGCAGACGTAATGAAGTAATACTCCCGGCCGTTAACTTCGTTGCCCCTGGGTTTCCGGCTTGTAGCTGAGACTGAGAAGGCGAGTGGAAAACCTGATGTAAGCAGATGGTTCACAAGGGTTGATTTACCGGCTCCTGACGGAGCAGATATAATCAGCACCCTGCTTCTGTGGCTCTTATTCATCAGTTCTACAGGACATTAAGTGACTGTTCCTTGATGCGCTCAAGTTCATCCTTCATCATCACAACCAGTTTCTGCATGGCAGCGTCGTTGGCTTTTGAACCTATTGTGTTTATTTCGCGTCCCATTTCCTGTGATATGAAGTTAAGCATTTTGCCGTTAAGCCCAGCTCCGTCTATGGTCTCCATGAAGTAGTCACAGTGTTTTTTCAGCCGGACCTTCTCTTCGTTAATATCAAGTTTTTCAAGGTAGTAGATCAGCTCCTGTTCAAAACGGTTCTGGTCGACGTTTTCTGCACC
>JADGPV010000006.1 GCA_017882245.1 Bacteroidales bacterium
CACAGATTGACAATTATGTCTTCAAAATCGATGAAGCAGGCTTCAGCCTGACCCAGACTTTTGCAGCATCAGTGAGGAAATAATTCGCCAAATTTATTCTTTTGGTTAAAAAAGAAAGGATTTAAAAACATGCCAAAGATTAAATTAGCCACCAAATCGCCACGAATCGACATGACGCCGATGGTTGACCTCTTTACGCTGCTGCTTACTTTCTTCATTCTGACAGCAACGTTCAGGCCACAGGAAGCGGCTCCTGTTGATACACCTTTTTCCGTATCGGAGACACCGATGATGGATAACAATGTTATGACAGTTCTCATCACGAAAGGCAACAAGATATTCTTCAATGTTGACAACGGCCCTGACACCATTCTGAAATTCAGGCCGAAGATCCTTGCCGAGATGGGCAAGCGATACAACATTGAGTTTACCGACGATGAACTACGTAAGTTTGAAAAGAGCGGTGCAGGTTTTGGCGTTTCGATACAGGATATGAAAGCTTACCTTGATGCCAGGACTGCGGATGAAAAGAAAGTCTTTGAAAAAGGCATTCCAATTGATTCTGCAGACAATCAGCTTGCATTATGGATTCTCTTTGCACGCCAGGTAAACCCTGCAGTGCGGACGATGATCAAAGGTGATGCTGAAGTTGAGTTCCCTGTTGTCAAGAAAGTGCTTGACATACTCCAGGAAAAGAACGTGAACAGGTTCAATCTGATCACCAATCTTGAAAAAATTCAGGTAACCGAGGCAAAAACCGAGTAAGATGGCAGAGATTATTCAAGAGGAAAAAGGTAAAGGCGGGAAGAAAAAACCGCGCAAAGGTGATGCTCACGTAGATATGACGCCCATGGTGGACCTGATGAGTTTGCTCATCACGTTCTTCATGCTAACTGCAGCTTTCAGCAAACCGAAGGTTATGGAAATCGTTCTCCCCGAGAAGATCAGGAAGGATGAGAAAGTTGAACCTCCGAAAATTGCCGAGAGCCGTACTCTTAATATCATCCTTGGTCCTGATGACAAGGTCTTCTGGTATCCCGGAAAAGCCGATCCGGCTGTCACCGTGCTCCAGGAGACTGACTTCAGTGCTACCGGCATACGCCAGGTATTGCTTGACAGGAACAGAGCTCTCTTTAAGAAGATTGACGATTTTGAACAGAAAGTCCTCAAGGGAGAAATTGAGATCAAGCAGGATTCCATGCAAAATGCCATCAAGCAGCTTAAGAAGGATGATGATACAGGGCCAATCGTTCTTATTAAAGCCTACAAGACATCAAAGTACAAAAACTTCGTTGATATTATCGACGAGATGTCAATTGTCGGCATAGCCCGTTGGACATTCACTGACATCAGCTGGATCGAGGAGAACCTTGTCAATGCCGCTCTTGGTATTGCACCGGTCGCTCAGGCTCCGGCAAAATAGAAAGGGACTGATATGGCAAAAGAAAAGAAAAGTTACCCTAGTTTGGATGACATAGTCTTCGCAAACAGGAACAAGGAATATGGGGCTTATGACCTTCGCAGGAAGTATTCCAGAACAATGACTATTTCCATGGCAATTGGTTTGGTCATAGTTCTGCTGGCTGTGATTATCCCCTATATCAAGGCCAAAAACATTGCCCAGATAAAAGCCAGAGACGCTAATGAGATTATAGCTCAGATGGCAAACGACATCAACCAGGAAGAAGCTGCTCCGCCGCCACCACCTCCACCCCCGCCACCTACAGAACAACAGACAGTTGTTAAATACGTGGCTCCGGTGATCGTTGACTCTGTCAAGCCTGAGGACAAAAGTCAGCTCATGACCGCCGACGACGTGTCTGAGACTGTTACTGACCAGCAGGTTGTTGAAGTTGTTGAACAGGTAAAGGAAGAGGTAGAGTATGAGGCTCCGGCAGAAGTGTTTGTTGTGGTTGAAGAGATGCCGTCATTCCCGGGAGGGGATACTGAGCTCTTCAAGTTTATCTATGACAACATCAAGTACCCGGAACTTGCCAAGGAAAATAACATCCAGGGCAAGGTCATCCTCCGTTTCTGCGTAACCTACAAGGGCACTGTTGACCAGGTATCCGTCGTCAGAGGCGTTGACCCTTCTCTTGATGAAGAGGCTGTAAGGGTTATAAAGCTCCTCCCGCTGTGGAAACCAGGCAAACAGGGAGGCAAACCCGTGAACGTCTGGTACAGCGTACCGATCAGCTTCCAGCTTAAGTAACCAGGATTATAAAAATAAAAAAGGTGCCTTTCACGAGACACCTTTTTTTGTTAGTATGATATGTCATCAGGGTCTGAGCATAGCGCTGATGTACCGTTCTGCCAGTGGTGTGCTGTTGCTGTCAAGACCGCTTATGATCACCATCTTTTCACGCTGTTGCGCCATATGAAGCACCCCGTTGAAACCGTCTTCAAAAACATATTTAAAGGTATCTTCATTTCCGGTAAAGGCATCACCGGCCAGCTTTGCGGCCATATCAGATGCCTCTTCAGTGCTTTTACAGTTGAAAAAATAAATATCAAAACGGTCATTGTCTATCTCATACGAAGCCCTGAAGGCACCGCGGAGAAATTCATGCCCCAAAACGCTCTCAAGAATGAAGGTCTCCTGATTCTTAAGCAGTCCCTCTACCGGAAAAAGTTTCAGCAGGGCAGGAAATTCATTTTTACCTTCAATACGGTCTGAAATCATTTTTGCAAGGTCATTCATGGCCTCATTCACTCTTTTTGACTGAGATTGGGTCATTATTTTGACATAATAACGATCCTTATAAAAATACACCAACCCCTCCTCATTAAATCCCTGCACTCCTACCGGGATAAAATTATACCCGGGAGAACGTTCAAGGGAATACATCCCGAAAGCCATTATGTCATCACCAAATCTGTATATCTCGGCTTTGATATTTTTTTTACCCTTCACATACTCGGTAATATTAAGGTCCACGAAGCCAAGAGACAGGTAAGCATCAGCAGCTCCATCAATGTAATTCCATAAGTCATCAGGAGTATAAACCGGATACTCATTAACTGCCTTATATCCTTTGAGCGGGGGAAAGAGTCCCTGCTGCGCGAATAGACTGGAAAGAGATATAACAGTTATGAAAACTACGACGACTGATTTCCTGATCATGTTGGTAATATGTAAGTTAAGCAATTAAGTCGAAAGGTACCTTATTCAGCCTGGTAATATCAGAGATCTTGTCCTTAACATCAAATCCCTTTATGCATCGGGCGGTGCAAACATCACATCCGGCACACGGGTCAACCTCAACACCAGTCTGTGAAAGGAGCTCAGATGCCAAAGGCAGGCTGCCATAGCCATAGGCATACATGTATGCGCGCATTATTTCAGGAACAGGCAGTTTATTACGGCACCCCGATATGCAATTACTGCAGGCATTGCAATATAATCCATTTGATGTCGCTGCTGCAAGCAGATCTCCCTGTTCTGCAGAGGTCAGAGTAATATCCCTGAGTACTTCAAGATCAGCAGATAGGTGCTCAAAAGCAGTGATCCCGGGAATGGTTGTATGAATGTTGGGATTTGAAAGTGCCCATTTCAGTGCTGCCCGTGTGTTGACAGGCTTAGTTCTCTCCTTATCAAGGAACCCTCCTGCCATCGTCTTCATTGCGACAACACCAATACCTTTGCCTGCCGCTGCCTGCAACGCTTTATTCATCTCATCGCGGTATGTCTGCGTGAAATTATAGGCTGTCAGCGCAACGTCCCAGATTCCATCTTCTGCCATAGCCTTAATGATAACAGGC
>JADGPV010000007.1 GCA_017882245.1 Bacteroidales bacterium
TCAGGCTTCATGCACATCCAGGCCCACCCTGAGCCGAAGAGTGAGGTCGCAGCCTTCGTGAAGGCTTCCTTAAAACCGGCAAAAGACCCGAACTCAGATTCAATAGCGCGGGCAAGAGTCCCATGAGGCTCCCTCCTTCCGGTTGGGGAAAAGGTGGCGAAATAAAACGTATGATTCCAAATCTGGGCGGCATTGTTGAAGATGCCTCCCTCAGCTTTTTTGATCATTGTCTCAAGTGAAGCCTCCTCATACGGCGTTCCTACTACCAGATTGTTGAGGTTATTTACATAAGCAAGGTGATGCTTGCCATGATGATACTCAATGGTCTCAGGGCTCAGCTGCGGAGCAAGTGCATCTGCGCTGTAATTCAGTGGTGGAAGTTCAAATTTCATAGCCTGATCTGTTTAGTATTATTTATGCATAAAGATACAAAATTGACTTCAGAGACAGGATGTTCACAGAAGAAATATCCTGTCAGGCATGCCTGGAATAACTTTCTTTTCACGTGCTACCGAGAAGAGGCGCTCAATAGCTGACTTCCCCTCCCGACCCAGTGAAAGGCTGAATTCATTTACATAAAGGCTGATGTGTTCCGCTGTCACGGCGTCATCAATCTCACGGGCATTCTTCCGTATAAAATCAACTGATGCCGAAGGATTGGCGTAAGCGTATTCGATGCTGCGCCTGATTGATCTGTTAACTTTCGCGGCAATGTCCTCATTGACATTGCGTTGCACAACAATACCGCCCAGCGGGACAGGCATCCCGGTCATTTTCTCCCAGTACTCACCCGTATCTGCAACCTTCTGCAGTCCGAGTGCATGGTAGGTGAACCTGGTCTCATGGATGATGAGGCCGGCGTCGACCTCGCCCGAGAGAACAGCTTCGGGTATATCAGAAAACAGATACTCACGCTTCCGCGATGCTCCGGGCCAGAAGATGCTGAAGAGAAGATTCGCTGTGGTATATTTCCCCGGTATGGCAATGAGTGCCTCATTAAGCTCGTCAGGGTAGATCTTATGCCGGCTGACCACGATTGGACCGTTATTCCGTCCCAGGGCGCTGCCTGAATCAAGGAGGAGATAGTTAGCTGCTGCCAGGGCATAGGCATGGAAGCTCATCTTGGTCACATCGACGCTTCCTTCCAGAGCCCGGCGATTCAGCTCTTCAACATCGGCAAGGAACCAGTCAAAGGCGACCCCTTCAGTATCAACCCTTCCATGGGCCATAGCCTCAAAGATGAACGTATCATTGGGGCACGGCGAAAAACCAAGCGTAAGTTTCATCCTGTCTTTATAGTATTCAGTATGGTGATCATTGCTTTTTCAAGTTTCTTAAGTGCGAGGGGTATGTCCCAGTTCTTAAGGTTACGCGGTTCGACAATGTTAGACACTGCTCTGACTGATAGCCATTCAACGTGCATGATCGAGCAGGCGTAGGCAAACCATGCCCCTTCCATCGTCTCAATGTCGGGATTCCACGCTTCCCTGATACGGTCGATAACGGGCTGTGACCCGGAGGCCATGTTCACCGTTGCCGCTGTCACAACCGGGAATTCTTTTCGCAGTATATCAAACCATTTGCCGCCGCAGTGTATTCTTCCTCCGCTGAAGGGCCACCTGTCAGGATCAGCCATGCTGGCACTGAATATTGAAAGGAAGGTCCCGTTATCATCCAATCCCATATCAGCGAAGCAGTCAGAGTGAGGTATTACAACCGCACCGGGTGTCAGGGAGGAGATATAGCTTCCGGCAATGCCGGGAT
Source organism: Bacteroidales bacterium (assembly GCA_017882245.1). Taxonomy (GTDB): domain Bacteria; phylum Bacteroidota; class Bacteroidia; order Bacteroidales; family VadinHA17; genus SR-FBR-E99. The sequence continues at coordinate 1,765 of JADGPV010000007.1, forward strand.
TGATCACCAGCGATGGTCTGACACCTGAGGAGAATCTCTTCTGCAGCGCCCATGACATGGCTGCTCCGCCAACGCCTGTGACCAGTAGCTCATATCTGCACTGTGTGGCTTTCATAGCTTGCTCCACAGCCTCAGCCTCAGAAGGATGAGCAACAGCGATTAATATATCATCCAGCCTGTTGTCCAAAATGTATTTTAGCCATTAACCTGATAAATATATTATTTTTGAACAATAAACCCCTCATTTCAATCAATCAATTAACACAGCGGCTATGATCTACCTGACAAGAAGAGAACGGTTCAGCTCTGCCCATAGAATGTTCCGGCCGGGTCTCAGTGATGAGGAAAATCTGCTGATCTACGGTAAATGCTCCAATCCTCTCTGGCACGGGCATAACTATGTACTTAAGGTGACTGTCAGGGGTGAGCCAGACCCCGAGGCCGGTTACTTTATGAATGCCACGCGGCTGAGAGAGATCATCCATGAGAAGGTGATCGTAAAGCTTGATCATAAAAACATGAATGTCGAAACAGACTTCATGGCAGGCAAGGTAGCCACCACTGAGAACCTTGCAATGGCTATCTGGAATGAACTGCATGCTGCTGTCGCCGCGGAAGGTGCACAGCTTCATTGCGTAAAGGTGGAAGAAACTGAAAACAATTTTGTCGAATACTACGGATAATATGGAAAAAATAAATGACGGCAGCGGAAAGCTGACAGATAGCTACAACAAGATCGAGCGGTGGAATCCCGAGGTTATCAGAGAAATATCTGGCTACTACAACAGGATACTGCAGTTACTGGGAGAAGATCCCGGAAGGGAGGGATTATTAAAAACCCCCGAAAGAGTGGCAAAGGCTCTCAGCTTTCTTACACGGGGTTATGAACAGGATCCTGAAGAGATACTCCGCAGTGCTATCTTCAAGGAGGAATACCGGCAGATGGTGATTGTAAAAGATATCGATATCTATTCAATGTGTGAGCACCATATGCTGCCCTTCTTCGGGAAGGCTCATGTAGCATATATCCCTGACGGATATATCACCGGTCTGAGCAAAATTGCCCGTGTGGTGGAGACATATGCAGCAAGATTGCAGGTGCAGGAGCGGCTGACGACGCAGGTCCGAAACTGTATTCAGGATAACCTGAAACCCCTGGGGGTGGCTGTCGTAATCGAGGCGCAGCATATGTGCATGCAGATACGCGGTGTTCAGAAGCAAAACTCCGTCACTACCACATCTGCCTTCACCGGATGTTTTCTTTCAAACCTGAACACCCGCGAGGAATTTATACACCTCATTGCAAGCAGGCTCCACTGAAAGTAATGCAGTTTTTACATATCTATCTTCAGTCAATGAAAGCATTCATATTCCCTGGACAGGGATCGCAGTTCCCGGGCATGGGTAAGGATCTTTACGATAACTATCCGGTTGCCCGTGAAATGTTTGAAAAATCCAATGAGATCCTTGGCTTTCGCATAACGGATATCATGTTTGCAGGCACGGAAGAAGAGCTTCGGCAAACAAGGGTGACCCAGCCGGCCATCTTCATCCATTCGGTGATACTGACGACGGCGATGGGCAAAGATTTTGATCCTGCTATGGTCGCCGGTCATTCACTGGGTGAGTTTTCAGCTCTTGTTGCTGCCGGAGCACTCACTCTGGAAGAAGGACTGAAGCTGGTTGCCGGCAGGGCCGAGGCCATGCAGAAGGCCTGCAGTATCACTCCATCAACTATGGCAGCTGTGCTTGGCATGGACGATGCAACAGTTGAAGAAGTATGCAATTCATTGTCTGAAATTGTTGTACCTGCAAACTACAATTGTCCCGGACAAATTGTTATCTCCGGTACTGTTGAGGGTGTCAGCAGAGCCATGGAAGAGCTGAAGAAGAAGGGAGGCAAGAGAATACTGCCTCTTTCTGTCAGCGGCGGATTTCATTCGCCATGCATGGAGCCCGCCCGGAAAGAGCTGGAGGAAGCCATCAGGGGCGCTCACTTTACGAGGCCCGCCTGTCCTGTCTATCAGAACGTCACAGCCATGCCGGAAACCGACCCTGACAGGATAATGCAGAATCTTGTTGCACAGCTGACATCACCTGTCAGATGGAAACAGACAATAATAAGGATGATCGCTGACGGTGCGGTAACATTTGTTGAAGCAGGTCCGGGGAATGTTCTCCAGGGCCTCGTAAAAAAGATCAATAAAGATGTTGAGACATTGGCGGCAACAGTCAGCCGCTGACTGAAATAACAGCCATTCCCAATTTACCGTCCATACGTATAACGAGAGGTTTATCAAACCTGACATGTCTGAAAAATTTACCGGTGCTTATGACTTTCTGATCCTTCAGCCTGTCCCATATTATCTTCCCCTCACCTGAGTCCTGGTTAACTGACAGGTAACCGATCTTCATAGAGGTAACGTTATGGAAGAAATGTGAGCCCAGGGATGCATCAACCCGGAAATTAGGCAGTCCAACTTCGACAATGACCCTGGCGTTCGAAATCTGAGGCCAAACCACGGGGATGCCGAGGAACCTGTCTTTTGTGCCCCACCTGCCAGGTCCGATAAGCACATACCTGCGATTTTCAAGCATCATCTTCCTGTTAATGATTTCAATCTCCTCAGCCATCTCAGTGGTCCTCAGGTTATCAAATTTTTCCGGCTCAATATAAATAAGGTCTGTTATATCATCTATATGACCGTTGCCCATACTCTTCTCCGATATGAGGATCATGTCATCAGAAGAGATGCTTTCAGGGTCTATTGAGTATTCTGCGTCGCTTCCGACCAGCGGCTTGACCTGGAGCAGGTAGAATGAAGCCTTACCATCATTGTCTTTTGTCAGGTCAACTGCAAATTCAATCTCCACCGGAGCACCGAAAGCTTCCCTTGAGACCTCAAGCACTTTCTTCAGTGTTGAAGCAAGGGGGATATAATCATACTTCAGTATATTGGCAAAGTTGACTACCCTGGGTCCTTCATCATATAGTCCGGGCGTAAGCGTATCATTGTCGAGATTCAGAACAGATGCCAGGTGCTGCAGAGTGCCGTCGGCCTCAGCTCTTTTGATATCAAGCTTTACCAGGCCTGCACTCTCGCCTTCAAGCAGGTTGAACTCGCTATTAGCCAGGTTTACAGCATAGAACTCCTTCTGTGAGTAGCTTGAAAGATCATCAAGGGAGACAACATCAAGAGCCGGGTATGATGGTGAAAACCTGAAAGCTCTCTCACCATCCAGCACATACTGGCCGAGGCCGAGAGCCATGACAGCAAAGCCATCCTCAGGCGTCATGTTTGCGACCGGATAGAAGTTGAACGACTGGGCTGTACCGCTTATGTGAGGGTAAAAGGCGCTGCCATATTTGTTACCGACAACTGATTGTATCACGACGGCCATCTTCTCCTGTTCCACCTTGAAGTTTATCGCGTCAAAATAAGTCCGTGAGTTGACTGAATAAATGGAAGCAAAGACGAGTTTTATGGCGCTGAGCAGCTGCCTGAACCGTACCTCCGGGTCACGGTGATTATTTGGAAGCAGGTAAGTACCGAATATTCCGGAAAAAGGCTGGCTCAGAGAATCTTCAAAAAGGCTCGAGGATCTTACTGCAAGAGGACGCTTATTGTGTTTAATGAAGATCCTGAGTTTGTGCTCCAGGTCGCTGCTCAGGCTGGCATCAAGGAACTGTTTCTGCAGGTCATTGAAGTCTTTTTCGCTGTTCACCTCCTTCCAGAGGTGGTTGCTTTCCATGAAACGGTCGAACTCATCCGTTCCGACAATAGCAGTGACAGGTGTTTTGATGTTTATATCGGGAAGAAGACGACCAAGCTCAAAGCTGTATATCAGAGTATTTATGAATGCGAGGCCACGGCCCTTGCCTCCCAGTGATCCGCTTGCAAGACTGACAACATTTGACTCATCAAAAACAAGTGAATCGTCAAAATTGACCACCTTGCCCTTGTTCATTTCAATTCTTCTTTTGCTGATGATATCAATCAGAAATTCCCTTAAATCTTTCAGGCTCTCAAAGTCAGAGATCTTGATAGGGTTCATCATCTTTGCGATCTTCACCTCGCCCCTGGCCATAAGCCATAGAGAGAAGTGGTTCTTCATTCCGTGGTAGACCAGGGAGTCTTCAGGGACAGTCTGCAGGAAAGCTTCAAACTCCTTCATTGATCTGGCTACGGCTATCTGGCGGCCTTTTGTGTCGCGATAAACAAAATGGCCGAATCCCAGGTAATAAGTAATGAACGACTTGATATCCTGAAGCAGGGTCTCCGAGTTCTTATTGATGAAGCTTGCCCTGAGCATGGTTGCATACTTTGCATTGTCAGGGTCAGAGGACTGAAGTACTGTAGGCAGGTTAGGCTGCTCCTGCCTTATATGCTGTATAAGATCGAATCCTGCCATGCTGTAAAGCACGCCGTCCTTAGGAAATCTCATGTCGGATATGACACCAAGGAGGTTGTCTTTGTACCTTGTATAAACAGATATTGCCTCCTCCCAGGTAGTTGCAAGAAGTATCTTTGGTCTTGCCCTGAGCTTCAGCACTTTGTAAAGTTCATCCGAGGAAACATCTTCTATCAGACTGCGGGTCTGGTCAAGGATGAGTGTATACAGCATCGGTACATACTCGGAGTAATAATCTGCAGCATCTTCAATTAACAGTATAACGCCGGTAAGTCCTTTTTCCGTGTCATTCTCTACATTAACCTTATCTTCGAGAAGCTTGGCCATAGCGAAGAAGACCCTCGATTCGCCGGTCCATACAAAATAGCTGTCAAAAGGTACACCCAGGCTTTTCTGGTTCTGAACAAAGGGTATATCACCGGGATTGTTGAGCAGTAAAAATGTAGGGATGTATGGATATCTCTCCTTGATCTTCCGGCATAGCGCCATAGGGTTACCTTTGTCAACGCCAACCATGATGATGATCATATCATAGTGTCTTGATTCGAGGCGGGAAAAAGCCTCATCTTCTCCTGAGACGCCGGTGACTCTGGGCAATGAGGTAAGGCTCATCTGGTAGTATTCGCCCAGCATTCGATCCGAGAAGCGCCCCTCACCCTCAATGGAATATGCATCATAAAGGCTTGCGACAAGAAGTATTTCCTTTACCATGAAGGGCATGAGGTCATGAAAGACATCCCGTTCGGCATTGTGACGGTCAAGGAACTTCTGCAGAAGCTTTCTGCTCGAAAGCCCTTTGATATCTTCATCTCCGGTATCGTTATCCATGGATGAAGCAGGGAACGATCCTGCAGTAAGGCTGTTGATATAACCGGTTATAAGTCCTGAGATATTTCTTATCAGATCGCGTTCCTCTTTCAGGAAAGGGCCTTCATATTCTTCCATGAACTCACGGGTATAGAAAATCTCTATTGTACCCTTGCATTCAATGGTATCAAAGTCCTGCACCATTTTCCACGCTGTCTCACTGAAACCAGGGGTTTCAAAAGACTTTTCACCGTATTTTATCCGTGCAGCAGTAAATTCAGGATATTGCCATGCGGATGGCAGCGTCAGAACTATATGCATGAGCGTCTCGTCAACAGGTTTCCTTTCCTTAAGGATCTGTGTTGTCCGATTAATACATGCAAGTTCTTTCAGGCGTTCCTGCTGGTCATGTAAAACGCGGTTATATCCCGCGTCATCTACAGGTTGTACATCCATAAAGGCATCTGATGAGATCAGAAGCCAAAATTAGTAAAATAGATTTATACTGAGGTAAATATTCTCAGCCGGGAGCGGCTACTTAACCTTCCAGGTCGAGCCGCTGTTCAGCAGGTCATCCACCGACCTGATCTTTGATTTGGCCCGGACCCTTTCATTTTGTTCAAGCATGGCACCGTCATAGGTCTGCGATTTTACCTCCCTGATAACTCCAAGGGCAACCGGGTATTCAGGATATTGCATACCGGCAAGCATGTAATGTAACCCCGGATCAGGTTCATGGGCATCATGTACAAGCAGGTCCTTTTCTGTTATTCCGCCTTCTCCCATCTTCACCACTTTCAGCCTGAGACCGTCAAGAAGCAGGCCCTTGTCGCGGCCTTTGCCAAATATCATCGGTTTTCCATGATTAAGCACGATGGTCCTGTCATCCCTGACCTCCTTATTCGTAAAAACATCATGTACGCCGTCATTGAAAATGACACAATTCTGTATAGCCTCAACCACAGCAGTACCATGAAAGAGAGCGGCTGCCTTATAAACCTCATTTGAAAGCTGGAGGTTATAGTCGATGGTGCGTGCAAAGAAACGTCCGCGGGCTCCGATTACCAGCTCACCTATTTTAAAAGGTTCCTCAATAGTTCCATAGGGCGAGGTCTTTGTCACCAACCCCTTTGCTGAAGTCGGCGAGTATTGCCCTTTGGTGAGTCCGTAAATCTCGTTATTGAACAGGATGATTTTAATGTCAATATTACGTCTGATCGCGTGAATAAAGTGGTTGCCTCCGATGGCAAGTGCATCACCATCGCCTGTCATCTCCCAGACCATCAGGTCGGGATTGGCGATCTTGATGCCGGTGGCTATTGCAGCGGCCCTGCCGTGGATTCCATGAAAGCCATAGGTATTCATATAGTAGGGCAACCGCGAAGAACAACCAATACCAGATACGAACACATATCGTTCCTTTGGTACGCCCATCTCGGCAAGGGTCTTCTGCAGCGAAGCAAGTATTCCGTGATCCCCGCATCCCGGACACCACCTTACTTCCTGATCACTCTTGAAATCTTTCGCAGTGTATTGCAGTATATTTGTGTCGGCCATATTATTTACCCTCCAGTAATTTTATACAATAGTCCTTAATCTCTTTAATGGTGAATGGCAATCCCTGTATCTTATTATACTGATGGTATGTGAACTTCTGGTGTTTCATCCTGAGATAGTTCGCGAACTGTCCGTTATTCAGCTCACAGACAACCAGTTTTTTATAACCTGCAAACACCCTGCTGACGTTTTTAGGCAGGGGCCTGATATAGTTGAAACTGGCAGCTGAGACCTTATAACCCTCTTCGTTCAACTCGGTGGCGGCGCTTATCAGATGTCCGTAAGTACTTCCCCACCCAATCAGAAGGAGGTCTCCGCTCTTTTTGCCAGTGACCTGCAGGTCAGGCACTTCCGACACGACACGTTCAACCTTTTCATCTCTTAGTTTAACCATGATCTCATGGTTTTCGGGGGTATAAGACACAGATCCCTTTATTGTCTTCTCGAGGCCACCGATACGGTGTTCCATTCCGGGCATGCCGGGCACAGCCCAGCGACGTACAAGCGTCTTGGGGTCTCTCTTGTAAGGAAGATAGGCTTCATCGGTCCTGACAGCCCATGGGACAGTGATAGAAGGCAGATCCTTCATTGCAGGTATCTTCCACGGTTCTGATCCGTTTGCCAGGTAGCTGTCAGTGAGTAATATCACAGGGGTCATATGTTCAATGGCAATTTTTGCAGCTTCGTATGCATACTTAAAGCAGTCAGAAGGTGTTCCGGCAGCAATTACTACTACGGGGCTCTCGCCGTTTCGTCCGTACAGTGCCTGCCAGAGGTCAGCCTGTTCAGTCTTTGTGGGCAGACCTGTCGAAGGTCCGGCCCTCTGCACATCCACTACCACCAGTGGCAGTTCAGTCATTACGGCCAGGTTAATGGCCTCCGACTTCAGTGCCAGTCCAGGCCCTGAGGTACTTGTCACTGCCAGGCGGCCGGTGTAGCTGGCGCCGATAGCGGTGCATATACCGGCTATCTCATCTTCTGCCTGCAGGCTCTTGACGTCTAGGTCCTTGCGCAGTGCCAGTTCCTCAAGGACACCGGTAGCCGGGGTTATAGGATAGGAGCCTATAAAGATTTTGAGACCTGCCTTCTCTCCGGCGGCCAGAAAGCCCCAGGCAGTCGCCTGGTTGCCGTTGATATTCCTGTAAACACCTTTCTCGATAGGAGCCGGACTCACGTGGTAAGATGGCGTAAGTGCTTCAACGGTCTCGGCATAATAGTATCCTGCCCTGAGAACCTTGCTGTTAGCTTCAGCGACCAGCGGTTTCTTTCCGAATTTCTCTTCAATAAAATCTTCAGTATACTTCAGCTTGCTGTCAAATAACCAGTAGACTATTCCCAGTGCGAACATGTTCTTCGTCCTTAAGACAGTCTTGGGATCAATGTCCATGTCCTTGAGAACTTCCTTAACAAGTGATGTGATCGGTGCAGGGATAAGGTTCATGGCTTCAAGCTTGTCTTCGACGAAAGGGTCTGCCTTATAGCCTGCACGCTGAATTGATTTCTCAGTGAAATTATCACTGTCATATATAATGGTAGAACCTTCCGTGAGCCACCGGGCATTGGCGCGCACTGCTGCCGGGTTCATCGCGACGAGTACATCTGCAAAATCACCGGGTGTGTTTATGTGTTTATGTCCGATATGGACCTGAAAGCCGGAGACACCTCCCACGGTGCCCTGAGGCGCTCTGATCTCAGCAGGGTAATCGGGAAAAGTAGAGATATCATTTCCGAACAGGGCAGAGGTGTTTGAAAAGAGAGTGCCTGTAAGCTGCATCCCGTCACCTGAGTCGCCGGAGAATTTGATCACTACAGCGTCCCTTTCTATGACCTTTGATCTTTTTGACATGGTTATTATCTTGATTTTTGTTTCAACAAGTCGGTAATAAAAGTAACCAATTTAACGGAGTTAAGTTCACCAAACACTCTTATATGAGTATGATTTTGGTCATGTTTCGTCCGGCCAAATAACCAATTCAACAGCAGACAGATATTGCAACTGTAAGTTTAGAGTCGTAAATGTGTGTCAGGGCAGGTTCAGTTCCAGATATCTGCCTTCTTAAGGTTGATGTTGCTTTCGAAAAACATCCGTGCTATCTTTTCAAAATAGTCGGTAAAATCGGATACGAAGAAAAGATCCTGCTCAGCTCTGCCGCTGTTGAGGAGGTTATTTTTTTCAAGCACATCTCTTAGCCTGGCAGCCACTATCCTTGCAGAATCGACTACATCAACCCTGAAGTTGAAGAATTTGCTGATCTGGTTGCGCACTATCGGATAGTGTGTGCATCCCAGGATCAATGCATCGATATCAGTCAGGCCTTTATCAGAGAGATATGTACGTATTATTGCATTGCTTATGTCATCGAATATGAAACCTTCCTCTATCATCGGCACAAGCAGCGGCGTAGCGAGCGAAAAGACGCTGGTCGACGGAGATGCTTCATGTATTTTTTTTTCATATGTGCCTGAGCTGATGGTCCTTTTGGTACCAATAACGCCAAGTTTTTTGTAGTTGCCGGCAGCAACATGTTCAACGACCGGATTGATGACATCCATAATCAGGGTCCGGTCACTGTACTCACCCAGGAGACTCTCGTAAGCGGAGGCCGAGGCGGAGTTACAGGCAATGAGGACCAGCTTAGCGTTATATCCAAGCAGGAATTCAGTTATGCGTCTCGAGTAGTTACGTATTGCCTCCTCCGATTTGTCACCGTAAGGAAGATGGGCCGTATCACCGAAATAGATTATCCTTTCACCCGGCAGCGATTGCCTTATGGCATGGGCTACTGTCAGCCCGCCAACACCTGAATCAAAGACACCTATCGGACGATTTCCTGCTTCCATATTACTTTTAAAAGAAAGGCTGTCCGCTGGTTGGCGGACAGCCATGTCTCTGTTAGATAAATCTTACTTAAGTCCCATCCTGGTTTTTACAAGCGGGGCCATATCAGTGCTTTTTAAAGGGTCAAAATAGACCAGGGTACGGACATCGTAAACATATGTGAATCCTCCCTCTTTGGCCACGGCAGTGATCACAGCGGTAACCTTTTCAATAATAGGATTAAGCAGTGAAGCCTGTTTATCCTGCAACTGCGTCTGAGCCTGCTGCTGGAAATTTGAAATACGGTTCTGCATATCTGCAAGCTCCTGTTCCTTGTTGGCTTTAACCAGATCGGTAAGGGTCTTGCTGTCTTTTACATATTGGTCAAGTTTGTTGTTGTACTCAACCTGCATCAGCTCAAGGGCATTGGTGAGCTCCTGGCCATATGCGTTATAAGCTTTCATTGCCGTGTCATACTCTGGCAGAGCCATGATGATATCATCCCTGTTTATATGGCCTGTTTTGAATGATTGCGCAACAACATCCTGTGCCGTTAAAATCAAAGCAGCAAACAGGAGTAATACGAATACTTTCTTCATTGTCTTTTTTTCAAATTAATCGTGCAAATGTAATTATTTAATTTTTATAACCGAGTTTTTGCAATACCTGATCGGACAGGTCATATTTTGGGTTGGCGAACAGGATTTCTGACCCTGACGAGGTGTCAAAGATCACAGCGTAGCTACCTTCCAGAGAGATCTCCTTAATTGCTTTAAGTATCTCATCCTGAATTGGTTTAACCATCTCTTCACGTTTCTTATAGAGTTCGCCTTCCATTCCGAAGTATGTGTTCTGCAGATCCTTGATCTCTTTTTCCTTGGCAATGATTGCTTCCTCTCTTTTTTTCTTCTGGTCCTGAGACAGAAGCACAACTTCTGCCTGGTAATCCTTATACATCTGCTCAACGGCAGCATATCCGTCTGCAACCTCTTTTTCCCATCCCTCAGACAGTTTGTCGAGCTGTTGCTGAGCAGCAGTGAAAGCGGGGATGTTGTTTCTTATATACTCGCTGTCGACAAAAGCGAACTTCTGGGCAACGCCGCTCAGTGTAGCTGCGAGCACCAACACTGTCATAATAATAATCTTCTTCATAGCTTTTTGTGTTTGAATGTTATTTTAATTAGAATTGCTGGCCTAATACGAAGTGGAACTGACTGCCTGCATTATCAGCCTTGGTTCCTGTTACAGGCTGATCGAACCCATATCCCCAGTCTATACCAAGAAGACCGAACATTGGCAGGTTTGCCCTGAGGCCTACACCGGCAGACCGGCACATCCTGAATGGGTTAAACTCGCCAAGACTGTACCATGCTTTCCCGGCTTCCAGAAATGCAAGTCCGTAGATAGTTGCCTGAGGATTCAATGAAACGGGATACCGAAGCTCAAGAGTCAGTTTGGAATAGACATTACCTGATTCCACCGCCACGCCGTCCTTGATAACCACCGGCGTAAGGGAGCCGTTGGTATAGCCTCGGTCAGCTATCACATCACGCGCGGTGATACTATATCCTGTCATGCCGTCACCACCGAGATAGAAGTTTTCGAATGGTGACGGTCCTATGTCCGGGTTGTAGTAACCCAGATAGCCGAACGCCACTCTTGAACTAAGGACAAGCTTGTCATCAGATGACAGCGGGAAATAGTAATCTGCTTTAAAAACGGCTTTGTAGAATTCAATCCATTTATATCTCACCTCATCGGATACACCTGAAAAATCCTTGCCGCTGATCAAAGAATAAGGAGGTGTTGCCTGCAGAGAGAGAGAGAATGTTGAGCCGCTGCGCGGATAAATCGTATTAGGTCCGGCGGAGAATCTTGTCAGCCTTGCGGTCAGCGAAGCGAGGTTGGAAGTCCCGTTGGAGAACAAGAATCTGTACTGTGTATAATTGTGCATGTTGTACCTCTGGTAAGCGGCCTCATAATATATCGAGAAATAATCGTCAGGCCATTCAAGTCTCTTTCCAAAGCCTGCTGAAGCGCCGGAAATGATCATATGCTGGTTTCCGGGTTGCTTCGCACTCATTCCATTGGTCATGAGGGAGTGGTAATAAGAGAGTGACAGGGTGTTAGGTTTCTTGCCACCAAGCCATGGTTCAATGAATGAGACATTATATGATGAGTAAACGCGGCCGTTTGACTGGAGCCTTATTTGCACTGACTGGCCATCTCCTGAAGGGTAAGGTTTCCATTCACTCCATTTGAAGAAGTTACGCATTGCAAAGTTGTTAAACCTTACCCCAACGGTTCCTACAAGCATACCTGCGCCCCATCCTCCTGAGATCTCGAACTGGTCATTCGCCTTCTCCTCAAGCTCATACAGCAGGTCGACGGTGCCGTTAACCTGATCAGGAATTGGCAGCGGATTAATCTTTTCGGGGTCAAAATGGCCCAAAACTGCTACCTGTCTCACGGAGCGGATGATATTCTCCTTGCTGAAGAGATCACCCGGGAGAGTGTAAAGCTCACGTCGGGCCACGTGCTCATTTGTACGTGTGTTACCCGTAATAATGATGTTATTCAGGTTTGCAGGGTCGCCTTCAAATATACGAACCTCCAGGTCAATTGAATCTCCTTCCACTCTCTTCTCAACAGGAGTCAGCCTTGAGAAGAGATAACCATAGTTAAGATAGAGTGAGTTGACGGCATCTTCATCCTCAATGAGCCTCTTGGTGATCATGGTCTGGTTATATACATCGCCGCTTGGGAAGTTAAATACTCTGTTGAGCTGATCCTTGGTATAAATACTGTTTCCCACCCAGTCTACATGCCTGAGATAATACTGGTTGCCTTCGTTTACTTTCACCACCAGTTTTATTTTGCCCTTATCGTCAGAATAAGCATATGTCGAATCTTTGATGATCCTGAAATCACGAAAGCCGTTTTCGTTATAAAACTTAATAAGTTTCTCACGGTCATCCTTATACTTAGCTTCGATGAATTTGGATCCTTTAAAGATATTCCAGTCCTTCTGCTTGGTATCTTTCAGCTTGCGACGAAGCTGTTTATCAGAGAAGAATTCATTGCCCTCGAAATCTATCTCCTCAATCTTGACCTTTTCTCCCTTGTCTACAAGGATATTAAGTATCACATTGTTAGACATATCAGGGTCATCTTTCTGAACTATTGTCACCTTGGTGTTGAGGAAGCCTTTTTCAATATAATGGTCAGTGATGGTTCTTTCAGCCCTGTTGAGCAGGTGGGCTGTGACCTGTGACCCGTTGGGAAGGCTGAGTTTCTCCACCAGGTCAGATTCTTCGGACTTTTTGATGCCTTCAAACTTCAAGGAGGATAGTCTCGGTCTTTCCTGAAGGTAAATATCGAGCCACACGTTATCAGCTTCCTTGTTTACAACAGAGATCCTGACATCTGAGAAAAGGCCCTGGTCCCAAAGTTTCTTGACGGCAGCGGTGACCTGCTCGCCCGGAATTGTCACCTTCTGCCCTATTCTAAGTCCCGAAATACCTATCAGAGCATTCAATTCAAGAAATTTGACGCCGGATACAGTGATGCCTGCTATTGTATATTCTTCAGGGTAAACGTAATTGACGAATTTGTCCTCAGTCTGACCTGAGGAAATGATTCCCGTCATCAATAAGATCAAAAGAAAAAATATCCGCCTGAATTGTTCTTTCATCATCTCAACTGTTTTCAGCTAACTGCTCACTGGTCTTACCATATCTCCTTTCCCTTTTCTGGAAGTCTGCAACAGCCTTGTAAAAGTCCTCTTTACCAAAATCGGGCCAAAGCTTTTCTGTAAAATAAAGTTCTGTATAAGCAAGTTGCCAGAGGAGGAAGTTACTGATCCGCTTTTCTCCACTTGTACGTATCATTAGTTCTGGTTCAGGAATGTCTGAGGTCTCGAGGTTTTCGTTAACCGTTTGCTCATTGATATCCTCAACGTTCAGCTGTCCGTTTTTAACCTGCCTGGCGATCCTGCGGCATGCCTCTGAAATCTCCCATCTCGATGAATAGCTCAGAGCTACCACAAGTTTTAACCGCGTACCGGCTGAGGTGATCCGTATGGTTTCACGGAGTCTGTCCCTTACTTTATCGGAGAGGCGGTCAAGGTCGCCAATAACTTTAATTGAAATATTATTTTTAAGAAGGGTCTCTGTCTCATTATTCAGTGACTCGACCATAATGTCCATAAGAGCTGATACTTCCTCATCGGGTCTGTTCCAGTTTTCAGTGGAGAAAGCGTAGAGTGTCAGGTACCTGATACCCAGCTCTGAGGCTGCTTCAATGACTTTGCGGACTGATTTGACACCCTGGTGATGACCAAAGATCCTCTCCCGCCCCCTTTTACGAGCCCAGCGTCCGTTGCCATCCATAATAACAGCAACATGCACCGGTAATTTGTTTATGTCTATTTGATCCTTAAAAGCCAACTCTACTTCTTTCTTTTTTTATCCTTGTCCATTCCTGCAAACGCGGGACAGCCTGCCAGCTTATTGTACCATTTCCATGTCACTGAAACACCAAAGAAGCTGTACCAGTCACTGTTATGGATCCGGGAATACCTTTCACCAGTGCTCGGATCAGGCTGATCTTCCAGGCCGTCAAATTTATCATTAAAAGTCTTACGAAATCCATATTCGAGCTCAAGACCTAAATTATTTGCGACATTTATCTTGAATCCGGCAGAGAATGGTATGGATAAAAAAGGATTAAAGCTTTGGGGAGCAGTCTGGTTATACACCATAGAGAAGGCTGCACCGGCTGCGACATAAGGAGTGTAGTCAATACGCCGGCTTCTCATGGTTGAATAGGGGAAAAAATTATATTCATAGGTTATTCCAAGCTCGCCCACGACAGCATTAATGAACTTGTTGGGAACATTAAGGTCGCGCAATGACCCTCCGAGCAGATTTGCCCTGAAAGCCTGCCTTGGATTAAGATTATATCTGTAGAAAAACTGTGCGGCAGGACCCGGACTGTTAAGAATATTGACCGGGTTTTTCTCTCCGAGATAGTTGGTCATTCCCAGCGAAAGGCCATAGTCAGCACTCCGCTGAGCCAGTAGCGGCAAGGCTGTAATAACGAAAAGTATCAGTACTATAGTCTTTCTCATTCCATGGGTCATTTGAACATTACCTGTATGATTGTCTGAAAGCAGGCAATCCGTTTCGGGCTGTTCTGATCCTGTAATTAAAGGTTAAGCTGAAGGTATGATAGACATCATTCCTTGTTGACCAGTCAGATGTATATCCGTCAAGATAATCAGAAAAAGCATATCGTCCTGTCAGCTCCACCCCGAAAAGAATATTCGGATCGAAAGCCACTTTGGCTCCGATCCCTAAGGGTATAATAGCGGTAAATCCGCTAGTGGGCATATTCCGGGCATCAAGAGCATCATTGGGATGAACACGGAAACCGGCACCGCCAAATCCAGTAAGTGCATATACATCAACGCTTCTGAAAAAGTCTTTCACCCTGTTTCTTGACCTTCCCCTGTAAGTCTGGAAAAGGAAGCTGTTACGCTCACGGTTCCTGACAAAATAATATTCGCCGATAAGAGCCGGTTCAAACAGGGAAGTGACAGCTTCATAGCCTCTCCCCTCATTAGAGCCTCTTTCATCTGTGGCATGAAGCATGACATAAGAAAATGAGATCCGTGCTGCAATGTTATCATAGACAAAATACCTGAATGAGCCGTTGACGCTAAATCGTGTTTGTTTGAATGTGATATCTTTCAGTCCGAGTATATTCTCTCCGATAGTATAGCCCCCGACATCTCCGTAGAACTGAGATGTGCCTAATCCTGCTGTTGCTTCATATCTTTTCATCTTCCAGAGCTGGGCACCGGAGTATGGAGCACATAAAAGCACCACCATACTGAAGAGAAAAAGTCGTTTCATATATAATTTTCAGCAGTTATGGCTACAAATATAAGGTATTGTATAATATTAGAAACTTAAATATTACTTAATTATTGTCAGTTACGGCGGTCTGCGCCCCACATCAGCTTGTTCCTCAGGGTGCTGAAAAAATCGTTTCCCCGGGTGGTGACTGTACGCAGTTTTAGCTTCGCCTGTCTGATCCCGATCTCTATGCCCATCGGTGCTCTGACAGCTTTTGAATCACATGTTATCATACACTCAGTGCTCCTGCCTCCCGTCTCCACGGTCACAGTGCTTCCGCCAGTGATAATAATCGGTCTCATTGTCAGATTATGCGGCGACATTGGTGAAA